>JAHHTB010000002.1 GCA_020024855.1 Fusobacterium sp. | reverse complement strand
TTTCCTTTTGTATATCCCATCACATAATCAATATTTATATTTTTTAATGAATTAAATATACTTTGCTTTATATTTTTATTTTTTTGTTCTAAATCTTTTAAAAGAAGTTTTATCTCTTTTCTTTTAGAATCTACTTTTCCAGATTCAACAGGGCAACCACAACCCATAGCCTTTATTCCATTTCTCTTTATAAATGATATTATATCCTCCTCTTTTACATAAGCCATCGGTCTTATTACTGCAAGTTTTCCACTTGTTGATGGAACTTTTGGTATCATTGTTTTTATTGTTCCAGCATAAAACATATTTATAAGGGCTGTTTCTACAATATCATCAAAATGATGTCCTAAGGCAAGTTTATTAAATCCAAGTTCCTCAACTTTTTTATAAAGAACTCCTCTTCTCATCTTAGCACATAAAAAGCATGGACTTTCTGAATCTTCTTTAAAAGCTATTTCCCACACATTTGAATTAAATATTTCACATGGAATATTTAAAACTTTAAGGTTCTCTTGAAATTGATTTATATCCATTGCTTCAAATCCAGGATTCATTGAAATAAAAGTTACTTCAAAGTTTTTACTTTTATCTCTTTTTAATTCTTGAAAAAGTTTACATAATAAAAGGCTGTCTTTTCCTCCTGATACACCTACTGCTATTCTATCTCCATCTTCTATTAAATTAAAATCATTTATGGCTTTTACAAACTTTCTCCAGATTTTTTTTCTATAAGATGTTCTCAAACTTTCTAAAACCATATCTTCATTTAAATTTTTTGTTTCCTCTATATGAATACAATTTTTACATTCACTCATTTCTATCCTCCACTAAAAATCTTTTAGGCTTTATTATATCATAAAAAAATATATTTATGGTATAATATCTCTAAATATAATTTCAAATTTTTTAGAAAGGATTAAATATTATGAGAGATATAGATATTAAAGTTATAAAATTTCTAGTTAGTGGAAAAGCTTATAGTGATACTGCTATTATAAAAAATATAGGGATTACCTTTGAAGAACTTAAAACATCTTATGATATTCTTACAGAAAATGGATATCTTGAAAATTATACTGATTATCTTCTTAGAACAAAAAATAGTTTTAATACAAAAGATACAGAATGTAGTTCTTCATGTGGAAAAAATTGTTCTGGAAATGATGAAGTCTATTCTTGTTCTTCCTGTTCAAATAATATTCCTGAGGAAGATTATAAAAATATAAAAGTTGTTACAGAGAAAGCTCTTAAAGAATTTGAATAATTTTACTTGATTTTTTATTATATTATACTATAATCTAATTATAATCAATTTATTAGGGGGAAATATATGAACTTAAAATTATTAGTAGTAGGAACTATATTGGCGTCAACTATTACTTTTGGAGCTACAAAACCAGCTCAGTTTTCTGTACTTCCTGGAGTTCAATTTGGAGCAACTAAATATGATACTATTTCAAACTTTAGCTTTAACCTTTTAGGAGCTGAAAACCAAAGTGTATCTGGACTTGACCTTTCTTTAGTTGGATACAGACAAGTTAATGGAAATTTCAATGGTTTCCATGCTGCTTTATTTGGACTTGAAGCCTTTAGAGTTCATGGAAATATGAGTGGAGTTTCTATAGCTTTATGGAATGATGTCCATGGAAATCTAAATGGAGGAACTATTGGAGTTGTTAATACTACTGATGGAAATTCTATTTTCAACTTTGGTGGGGTAAATCTTACAAGAGGAGAAGCTACTGTTCAAATTGGTTTCGTTAACTATGCTGAATCAACAAAAGGACTTCAACTTGGTTTTGTAAATGCTACTAGAAATCTTGACGGAGTTCAAGTAGGACTTGTTAACTATGCAACAAACGGAATCTTACCTGTTTTACCAATAGTAAACTTTAGAAAATCATTCTAGTAAAATTATTATATTTTATAGTTAAATAGACTGTTACTTTTTTTGTAACAGTCTATTTTTTAATTAGCTCTTTTTATCATAGCTTTAAATTTTTTCCTATATTTATAAATAAGAATCATTGATTCTAAACACCATTGTATACTTGTTATTACCCAAAAATATGTAATACTCATCTTTTTTAAATATATAAAATAAAACATAAGAGGGAGTCTTACTATCCAGTTACAAAAAAATGCAATTTTAAACGGAGTTTTTGTATCCCCACTTCCCTTAAGAGCTCCTGCAAGCACCATATCAATAGCCATTGGAATCTGCTGAGCTGCCCCAATCATAAGACACATACTTCCAAGCTTTATAACTTCTATCTCTTCTTTCTTTATAAAAAAAGAAACTAGTTCTTTTGAAAAGAAAAGAAATACTATACTAAAAAATCCCATAATAATTGCTGAAAGGAGTGCTGAAACATCAGCATAATTTTTAGCTTTTTTGAAATCTCTTTCTCCTATACTATGTCCTACAAGAGCAGTACAGGCAACTGCAAATCCCCAACCAGGCATAAAAGAAACACTTTCTATAGTAATTGCTATTTGATTAGCAGAAAAAGATAAACTTCCCAAAGTCATAACCATCATTACTCCTAAAAGTCGCGAGATACTAGATGCTCCCTCTTGCATTGCTGATGGAATTGTAAGTTTTATGATATCTTTCATCTCTTTAATATTTATTTTTTCTGAAAATGACAATTTAAATGGTAATTTTTTTATTTGGCTAAAAATAAAAACAAAGTATAAAATTTGAGCTCCAGCTGTTGCAATTGCAGCTCCTCTTATCCCTAATTCTGGAAATCCATATTTTCCAAAAATTAGAAGATAGTCAAAGGTTAAATTTACTATATTCATAACAACTGCCCCATAAAGAGGAGTTTTAGTATCCTTGCAACTTCTAAAAATTCCATTTAACATATTAGCACACATATAAAAGAACATTCCACTACAACATATTCTCATATATGCTACTGCTGTTTCTAAAATCTCTTCTCCTGCATTTGCAATTTTTAAAATTTTTTCAGCAAAAATAAAAAATGTTAATGTAACTACAAAAGAAATAATAATACCTATTTTTATTCCCTGATTAGCATAACTTCTTCCAAGAGATATATTTTTATCTCCCATAGCTCTTGCTATTATAGAAGTCATTGCTATTGAAAGTCCCATTCCCATCAAAATATTTATAAATGTATAAATAAGTTCAGAGCTTAGTGATACTGCTGATACCCCTAATTTTCCACCATAATGCCCTACCATCATTGTATCAAATATCCAAATAAGCATATAAAGTATCATTTCTCCGACAGCAGGAAGAGCAACTTTTAATATTTCTTTTATATATCTTAACATTTTATTTCTCCTTAAACTATTTTAACCTGTAGAGAAAATTTTATCACGTTTTCTTTTTTTAGTCTACAATGATAATATTTATTCTTTCAATAAATTTTTTTAATTTAAAAATCACACTCTAAGTCTTTTTAATAAAAAAATAAAATCCTTTATAAGATATATTATTTCAAGCAATACCTTTTATCTTTTTATTGTATTATTATAATTTAAATGTTATCATTATTCTGATATTATTTTTTATTACTTTCAAAAAATTTTATTTTAAAGAGGTTTTTAATGAAAAAAGCTATTGGATATATTCGTGTATCTAGTGAAAAACAAGTAAAAGAAGGGGGAGGACTTGAAATTCAAAAAAAAGCAATAATTGATTTTTGTGAAAAAAATCAAATTGAACTTTTAGAAGTTTTTTCTGATAAAGGAATTTCAGGTGCTGAGGATATTGAAAAGAGAGAAGGACTAGCCTGTTGCTTTAGACGTTTAAGAAAAAATAAAGATGAAATTCAATATGTTATAGTTCAAAAACTCGATAGATTTGCTAGAGATACTATTCTTCTTGGTTATCTTGAGTTTGAATTAAAGAAATGTCATTGTGAACTTTTAGCAGTAGATCAAAATTTCAATAATGATCCATCTGGGAAATTGATGAAAGATATAATTAGTGCTTTTGCTTCATTTGAAAAAAATATGATTAACATTAGAACTATGAGTGGTAAAAAAAATAAAATTGAAAAAAAACTTTTTACAGGAGGAAAATTGCCTTTAGGCTATAAACTAGTCAATAGTAATTCTGTTGAAATAGATGAAAAAACTGCTCCTATTGTTAAATGTATTTTTATTTTAAGGAACAAAAATTTTTCTTATAGAGAAATTTCAAAATATATAGAAAATGCATTTTCTATTAATATGCACTTCACTACTGTAAAATATATCTTATCAAATAAAGCATATATTGGTGAACTTTCTCAAGAAAAGAAATACAGTATCCCAATTATTCCATTGATAAGTAAAGAAGAATTTTATAATGTAAATTCTTCTATTAGTATGGAAAAAAATTAAAAAGAGATGAAAAATCATCTCTTTTTAATTTCTTTTTATAAATGTTTGTTTCCTTTCTGTTTTTGCATTTTTTCTAAATGAAATATGTACATAATTTCGTCTTTTATAATATATCATCTGATCAAAACTATATCCTGATTTTTTTATTCTATCAAAAGCTATTCTAGCATTCCCTTTTATTGAAAAATCAACTGCTAGTCCATCTCTATGAGCAGATGTTGTACTTCCACCTATAACCCTATTAAGATTTGGACTTCTATACCAACTATTTACTTTAAGAGGTTGCCCTATAATTTTTCTTATTTTTTCCATACGACTAGCAGTATATTTTATGGTTTTAAAATCTCCTCTACTAGGATTATTATTCAATTTATATTTCTTTGCTGTACTACTATATGTAACTTCGTAAAACGTAAAATGTTTTGATACTTTATAATCACCTCTTTTATTTACTGTCATACATCCTGTAAATAAAAAAATTAATAGGAATATAGAAACTAGATT
Source organism: Fusobacterium sp. (assembly GCA_020024855.1). Classification (GTDB taxonomy): domain Bacteria; phylum Fusobacteriota; class Fusobacteriia; order Fusobacteriales; family Fusobacteriaceae; genus Fusobacterium_B. The sequence continues at coordinate 31,492 of JAHHTB010000002.1, read as the reverse complement.
TTTCATTTTTTACTCCTTTATTTTCTATTATCTTTCCTATTTATTATAACACATCTTAGGCTTCTCCTTAAACAGTTCTTTTATTTCAATAAATATCATTTGTATTTTAATCTCTTACAATGTATAATGTATTATTAATAAAATATTTTATTATAAATTTAAATAAGATTTTAATTATTTTTATTTAATAGAAACATAAGGAGTGAAGTTTAGTATGATAAAAATGGGAAAAAGACAAAAGATGAAAGTAAATAACTACACTGCCATCGGATTGTATTTAGATGCTGAAACAGGAAATGAAGACGATAATATTCTTCTTCCTAAAAATGAATTTGAAGAGATGGAAGAAAAACCAGAAATAGGAAGTGAGCTTGATGTTCTTATATATATGGATTCTGAAGACAGACCAATTGCAACATTAAGAAAAACTGCTGCGACTGTCGGTATGCTTACAAAACTTAAAGCTACTGACGTTAATCCAAGACTTGGAGCTTTTCTTGATTGGGGACTAAAAAAAGAACTTCTTCTTCCAAAAGGGCAAGAAATTTGTCCTATTGAAATTGGAAAGGATTATCTTGTTGGACTTTATGAAGATAAAAAAGGACGTATCTCTGCTACAATGAAAATTTATAGTTTTTTACTTCCTTGTAAAGATTATAAAAAAAATGATATTGTAACTGGTACTGTTTATAGTATTGATGAAAAAATAGGAGTCTTTATTGCAGTTGATGATAGATATTTTGGTATGATTCCAAAAAATGAATATTTCAAACATTTTAAAATTGGTGAAAATGTTACTGCTAGAGTAATAAGAGTTCGTGAAGATGGAAAACTTGATCTTGCACCTAGAATGCTCGCTTATCAACAAATGGATGAAGATTCTAAAATTATTCTTGAAAAAATGAAAATATTAAAAAGTGCATTCTATTTTAATGATAAAACTTCTCCAGAAGAAATATATGAATATTTTGGAATAAGTAAAAAAGCTTTTAAAAGAGCCATTGGAAATCTCCTAAAAGAACAATTAATAGAAAAAAATGATAAAGGATTTAGTATTAAAAAATAAATAATGCTAATTAATTAACACTATATAAAATTTATATTTTTGATATAACACACTTTTTTATATATAGTTATCCTATGTATAATTCAAGTGTGTTTCTTATTTACCTTTTATTTAACATTTATTTTTTAATATCTTTCAAAATATCTGATAAATTTACACATTTTTAATTTTTTATTTGGAATTCTGACAACTTTATACTATAATATAAAAGAATTATTTTTTAATTGTTTTTAATTAAATTTATATATGGAGGTTCTAATGGAACAAAAACAAAAAAAGAGTTTTTTCAACAAATTTCTTGACTTTGTTGAAGTTAGTGGAAATAAACTTCCACACCCAGTAACATTATTTGTTATTTTATCACTTATAATTATTGTGATTTCTGAACTTTGTGTAAGAGCTGGAGTAACAGTTACTTATACTGGATTTAACCAAAAAACTAAAGTTGTAGAAGAGATTACTCTTTCTGCTAAATCACTTATGAATGCAGAAGGACTTAGATATATCTTTGATACTATGACACCAAACTTTACAGGTTTTGCTCCTCTTGGAACAGTTCTTATAGCTATGATCGGAGTTGGAGTTGCTGAAGGAACAGGACTTATTCAAACTGTTCTTAAAAAAATGGTAATGTCTACACCTAAAAAACTACTTACTGCTGTAATAGTTTTTACTGGTATTATGTCTAATATTGCATCTGATGCTGGATATGTTGTTCTTATTCCACTTGGTGCTATTATATTCCTTTCTGTTGGAAGACATCCTATAGCTGGACTTGCTGCTGCATTCGCTGGGGTTTCTGGGGGATTCTCTGCAAACCTTTTAATTGGAACAATTGACCCTCTTTTAGGAGGAATTACTACTGAATCTGCAAAAATATTTGCACCTAATTATTTTGTTCCTGCAACTGCTAACTGGTACTTTATGATGTTCTCTACAATTGTAATCACTATTCTTGGTACTATCATAACTGAAAAAATAGTTGAGCCAAGACTTGGAACTTATAAAGGAACACATGATGTTGAAAATATTTCTGAACTTTCTGAGGTTGAGAAAAAAGGATTAAAATGGGCTGGAATTTCTCTAATTCTATTCCTTGCTTTAATGGCTTACTTAACTATTCCTGCTAATGCAGTATTTAGAGTAGATGGATCTTTAAATAAATTTATGGGTAATGGACTTCTAGTTGCTATTATGTTCTTCTTTATGATTCCTGGTATTGTTTATGGAGCTATTACTAAATCTATTAAAAATGACAAAGATGTTGCTAACCTTATGGGGAACTCTTTAGGAACTCTTGGTGGATATCTTGCTCTTTCATTTGCAGCAGCACAATTTATTGTATACTTCTCTTATACAAATCTTGGAACAATAGTTGCTGTTAAAGGAGCTGCTTTCCTTGAGGCTACTGGATTTACTGGTTTCCCTCTAATTGTAGGATTTATTATTGTAACTGCATTTATAAATCTTTTCATGGGATCTGCTTCTGCTAAATGGGCTATCATGGCACCAGTTTTTGTTCCTATGTTTATGAAAATAGGATTTACACCTGAGTTTACTCAAGCTATGTATAGAATTGGAGATTCTTCTACAAACATCATTTCTCCATTAATGTCATATTTTGCATTTATTGTTGCATACTCTCAAAAATTTGGAAAAGAAAATGGTATGGGAACTCTTATTTCTACAATGCTTCCATTCTCAATTTGTTTCCTTGTAGTGTGGTCTATAATTCTTGTTATTTGGTATTTCTTAGGATTACCAATTGGACCTGGAATATATCCTACAATGCCTATAATGTAATAAAAAAATTATGGTTGGTTTTTAAAAAACCAACCATTTTTTATTTATTATAAATTATTCTTTTCTAATTCCTCTTCTAAAAGATCTATTAGTCTTGTCATCTCATGAGCTACTGCTTCAAAATTTTCTGCCTCAAGAAGATTTACTCCAGCAAATTTTAACTGCTCTATTGGATAATTATTTCCTCCTGATTTTAAAAGTTCTAAATATTTTATACGAGCTTTCTCTCTCTCTTCTTTACTATATTTTTTATCTATAACCTTTTCATAAAGTCTTGATGATGCTGCAAAACTTGTTGCATATTGATATACATAATATGGAGAATTAAAGAAATGGGGTATTCTTGCCCAGATAATTTTTTGAAGTTCGTCCATCACTAAACCATCACCAAAATATTCAGCAAAAAGTTTTGTCATTATTCCACTTAATACATCTGGTGTTATTGGATTTCCCTCTTCCACTAATTTATGAGCTTCATATTCATAATTAGCAAAAAGAGCCTGTAAATAATATGTTCCCATAATATTTCCTATTGCTTCTTCTATTAAAGCAATTTTTTCTTTAGAATCATCTGTATTTTTTAACATATAATCTAAAAGAAGTCTTTCATTAAATGTTGATGCCACTTCTGCAACAAAAATTGTATAATCATTTGTTGCATATGGTTGATATTTTGTTGAATACATACTATGTAAAGTATGTCCTAATTCATGAGCTAAAGTAAATACAGAATCCATTGTTCCATTATAATTTAAAAGCATATATGGGTGTACATCATAAATATTTAAAGAATAAGCCCCACTTCTCTTATTTGGAGTTTCATAAACATCAAGCCAACCCTCTCCTATTGCTTTTTCTAAATTTTTAAAATAATCTTCTCCTAAAGGTTTTACTGATTTAAGAACTATATCTTTAGCTTCTTCATAAGAAAATTCTTTTGTGTAGTCAACAAGTTTCACTTGATTATCATAATAATGATATGAATCTAATTTTAATTGTTTTTTTCTAAATTCCACATATCTTTTTAAAGGCTCACTATTTTCCTTAGCTGATTTTATAAGATTTTCGTAAACTTTTACAGGAATGTTATTTGGTTCAAGAGCTTTTTCTAATGATGAATTATAATTTTTTGCTCTTGTTGTTGATACATCTCTTTGAAGTATTCCTTTATATATAGCTGAATATGTATTTTTATTTACATTGTATGCTCCATATAATGCTTCAAAAGCTTTTCTTCTATCCTCTTGATTTTTATTTCCATCAAGAATTTTTGAATACATACCATTTGTTATCTGTACTTTTTCTCCTGTTGAAAGTTCTATTTCATTCCAAACTATATCAGAAGTAGAAAGTTCATCATAAATATCATTTACAGAACCCATATATTGTGAAAAATGTGAAAGAAGTTTTTCTTTATCTTTATCAAGAACATGAGTTCTTAATCTATAAAGTTCCATTAAATTAAATTTATGATCTTTTATTTCATCATCTCTATCTATCCATTCTTCTACTATCTCCTTTGATATTTCTAAAATCTTAGGACTTATCCAAGAAGTTGCCACACTAAATTGAGCATAAAGAAATTCTATTTCTTGAAGTTTTTCAGATACAAGTTGATTTGTTGAATCTAAATCTTTTAACATATATGGGTAAAGATACACTTTTTCTAAAATTCTTGAAAGTTTTTCTTCTAATTTTATAAGTTTTACAAAATCTTCTCTACTATTTTCTATCTTATTTTCATATTGAGGAATTTCTTTCATTAAATTTTTCATTTCCTCAACATCTTTTTGCCAGTCATTCCAATATTTTTAAATATAATTTATAATATCACTTTTCTCTTTTATTGTCTAACTACTAAAAATTATAAAAATTTTTTAAAAACATATATGAAATATATATATAATATGATAATATAATAAGAGAAATACTTTCATTTAAGCTCTAACTATATAGGAGGGGATATATTTTGGATTTACATTATCTAAAAATATTTTATGAGGTTGCAAGAGAAAAAAGCTTTACAAAAGCTGCAAATAAACTTTATATCAATCAATCAGCTGTATCTATTCAAGTGAAAAAATTTGAAGAATTACTAAATGCTAGACTTTTTGATAGAAGTTCCAAGAAAATAAGATTAACTTATACAGGAGAAGCTCTTTATAGAATGGCTGAAGATATTTTCAATAAAGTTCAAAGAGCTGAAAAAGAAATTAATAGAATCATAAAACTTGGTAAAGCAAAAATTGTTATAGGAGCTACATCAATTATTGGTGATCCTCTTCTTCCAAAACTTATGGAAGAGTTTAGTTCAAAGCATAGTGAAATTGAATATGAAATTCAAATGGGAAATAAGCCTTGGCTTTTAAAATCTCTTAAAGAGGGAGAAATAGATATAGCACTTCTTGACGAGGAGCATATTGTTGACTCTAATCTTGATGTTATAACTGTTGAAAAAGTTCCTTATGTTCTTATAACAGGAAAGAAAAATATAACTCTTGAAAATGTGGCTGACTATCCACTTATTACAAGAAGTAATGTTCCAAACAATGCAAAAGCTATAAATCTTTTAGAAGAAAAATACAAAATTTCTTTTGATAATAGAATTACAGTTCTTGGTAGTCTTGAAGTTATAAAAGGAATGGTTAGAAACGAAATAGCTAATGTTATTCTTCCTTATTATGCTGTACACAAAGAAATTAAAAGTGGAGAATTTAGAGTTGTAGAACAACTAAATGAAATAAAAGATGGTTACCAAATCGTTGTAACAAAAGATAAAAGTAGTTTAACACCTATTATTAAATTTTTAAATTTTATGTCAGAGTATAAAATTAATAACTAACTTATACTAGAATTGGAGGAAATATGGCTTTAATAGATTCTTATAAAACTGAGTATCTACTTTTAAAAGATTTCATAGAAAGAGAGGAAAAAGAGCAAACAACTGAAAAAGTTGCAAAAGATTTAGCCTCTGTTTTTACTAATGGAAATAAAGTTTTAATCTGTGGAAATGGTGGAAGCAACTGTGATGCTCTTCACTTTGCTGAAGAATTTACAGGAAGATTTAGAAAAGAAAGACGTGCTCTTCCTGCAATAGCTATTTCTGATTCTTCACACATAACTTGTGTTGGAAATGACTATGGATTTGACTATATCTTTTCAAAAGGTGTTGAAGCTTATGGAAAAGAAGGAGATATGTTTATTGGAATTTCTACAAGTGGAAATTCTGGGAATGTTATAAAAGCTGTTGAGAAAGCTAAAAGTCTTGGTTTGAAAACTGTTGGACTTTTAGGAAAAGATGGTGGAAAACTTAAGGGAATGTGTGACTATGAATTTATTATCCCTGGTGAAACATCAGATAGAATACAAGAAATTCATATGATGATTCTTCATATTATTATTGAAGGTGTTGAAAGAATAATGTTCCCTGAAAATTATTAAAATTTTTAAAGGAGAATAATAATGAAAAAAATTATTCTTATATTTTTTATATGTCTTTCCTCATTTATATATGGAATTAATGAGGAAAGAGCATATATAAGTTCTTTTAATGCTCTACATCTTGGAGAGGCTAAAAAAGATTACAAAGAATTATGTAATATTCTTATTCTTTTTGATATTGTTGGGCTAGAGGAAGTGTTAAATAAAAAGGGAGTTGAAACTCTTGTTGATGAGCTTGAAAAAAACACTCATGAAAAATGGAGTTACCACATTTCTCCTTATCCTGTTGGTACAAAAAAATATAAGGAATATTATGCTTTTATTTGGAAAGATAAAAAAGTAAAATTTTTAAAACCAAGAGGTTTTTACAAAGATAGTGATGATTTATTTATAAGAGAACCTTATGGAGCTGACTTTAAAATAGGAGAATTTGATTTTACCTTTGTTTTAATTCATGCTATCTATGGAAAAAGTAAATCTCAAAGAATAGCAGAGGCTATGAATTTAGATAAAGTCTACGACTATTTTCAAAATATGGATAAAAATGAAAATGATATTATTATAGGTGGGGATTTTAATTTATCTGTAAGGAGTGAAGGTTTTAATAATCTTCTAAATCACAAAGATAAAATTATAAATTGCATATCTCCAAATATGAAAACAACTCTTGGACCAAAAGAATATGCTAACCAATATGATAATATTTTTATATCTCAACTTTATACAAAAGAATACACAGGAAAAAGTGGAGGCATTGACACTGCTAATGGAAATTATAAAAAAGCTAGAGAGGTTATCTCTGACCATATTCCTATTTTCATAGAAGTTAATACCTCAAAAGATGATGACTAGGAGAATTTAGTATGAATACTGCTTTTATATTTCTTAATGGTATTATGGATTCTAAGAATCCATTTTATAAAAATCTTTTAAAAGATGAGAAGGATATTTTTTGTGCTGATGGTGGTTTAAAATATGCACTTGATTTAAATATTTTCCCTCTTGAAGTGTGGGGAGATTTTGATTCAATAGATGATTCTCTTTTAGAAAAAGCTAAAAAAAATGGTAGTAAAATTGTTTCTTTTGATAAAAGAAAAGATTTTACTGATGGAGAACTTATTATCTCTGAAATATCAAAAAGAAATTTTAAAAAAATTGTTGTTTTAGGTGGGCTTGGTGGTAGAACTGACCATCTTCTTACAAACTTAAATCTTCTTTTTAAATTTGAAAATGTTTTTTTTATCGACGAAAAAGAAACAATTTTTAAAGTAGATTATCATACAGAAATTAAAAATGAAAAAGGGAAAACTATCTCTTTTATTCCTATGTCTGATACAGTTGAAGGACTTACTCTAAAAGGCTTTGAATATCCTGCTAATAATTTTACAGTTAAAAGAGGGGACTCTCTATGTACAAGTAATGTTATAAAAGATAATACTGCAACTGTAAATTTTAATTTTGGAAAACTTATTGGAATAATTGAAAACAAATAAATATCATCTAATTTCTTTATCTTGAATTTTTTTATTTTTTATGTTAGAATACTCTTTAGAAATAAAAAAGGACTGAATAAAATGAAAAATTTTTTAAGTAATTAGAACATTAATACAAAGGATTGTGAAATACACTATCCTTTTTTTTTGGAAAAAATAAAAAGGCAAAAAATTTTAAATGGAGGTTATATATTTATGACACAAATTACAACAAAAGGTAAAATGATACTTGGTTTACAACACGTACTTGCCATGTTTGGAGCAACTGTTCTTGTTCCTTTCCTAACAGGACTTAACCCATCTATTGCTCTTCTTACTGCTGGAGTAGGTACTCTTTTATTCCATTTTTGTACTAAAGGAATTGTTCCTGTTTTTCTAGGTTCATCTTTTGCTTTTATTGGAGCTATTAGTCTTGTTTTAAAAAATGATGGTGTCGGAGCTGTAAAAGGTGGAGTTATTGCAGCTGGATTAGTTTACGTTATCATGAGTGGACTTGTAAAAATTTATGGTGTTGAAAAAATAAAATCTTACTTTCCACCTGTTGTGGTTGGTCCTACAATAGTTGTTATTGGTTTAAGATTAAGTCCTACTGCTCTTTCTATGGCTGGATATTCTAATGGACAGTTTGATACAAAAAGTTTAATAGTTTCAGGAATTGTAGTTATTTCTATGATTATTATTTCTATCCTTGGAAAATCTTTCTTTAGATTAGTTCCTATTTTAATCTCTGTTATCTTAGGGTATATAGTTGCAACTTTCTTAGGTCTAGTTGATTTCACACCATTAAAAGAAGCTAGTTGGATTGGATTATCTTCTGATGCCATGCTTTCACTTTTTACTGTACCTGAGTTTACTCTTACAAGTATTCTTGCTATTGCACCTATTGCTCTTGTAGTTTTCATTGAACATATTGGAGATATTACTACAAATGGAGCTGTTGTTGGAAAAGATTTCTTTGCAAATCCTGGTATAAGTAGAACTCTTTTAGGAGACGGAGTTGCTACAATCGTTGCTGGATTTTTAGGTGGACCTGCTAACACTACATATGGAGAAAATACAGGGGTTCTTGCTGTTACTAAAGTTTATGATCCTGCTATTTTAAGAATAGCTGCTTGTTATGCTATTGCTCTTTCATTTATTGGAAAATTTGGAGTTATACTTCAAACAATTCCTGCTCCAGTTATGGGGGGAATATCTGTTATTCTTTTTGGAATGATTGCATCTGTTGGTATGAGAACTCTTATAGAAGCACATCTTGATTTCTCTCACTCAAGAAATCTTATTATTTCATCTCTTATTTTAGTACTTGGAATAGGAATTGATAATATTGTTGTATGGAGAACTGTTTCTCTTTCAGGTCTTGCTATTGCAGCTTTTGTTGGAGTTGTATTAAATAAAATTTTTCCTGAAAATATATAAAAATTTCTTTTTTTTAAAATTTTTCTTGCAATTTTTTTAGTTTTGTTCTATACTTACTTCAATAAGAAACAAAATATCAAAAAGAGGAGGTTAGAATATGTTTTTAATTCTTAGCATAATATTTGTCATATGTATAATACTTATAATAATAAGAAACACAATTTTATATGCAAATATTTTCGTTAGGAAGAACTTAAACTATATTCTATTACCTTTGTTTATAAATAATTTTTCTTAAAAAAATCTTAGCTCTTTATTATATTTAAATATATTAAATATTTGCTGGAATTTTTTATAAAAATTTTAATAGCATTAGTAATTTTAAGGCAACCTAACAGGTTGTCTTTTTTTATATCAAAAATTTCTTTACATATTAAGGGGAGGGAAAAATGGAATTTTTATTACAAATCATAAACGGGTTACAAATAGGGAGTATTTATGCTCTTATTTCACTTGGCTATACCATGGTTTATGGAATTGCACAACTTATCAACTTTGCTCATGGAGATATTATTATGGTGGGAGCTTATATTTCACTTTTTAGTATCCCAACATTTACAAAATTAGGTTTACCTATATGGCTTACTGTAATTCCCGCTATTGTTGTATGTGTTTTATTGGGAATGTTAACTGAAAGGGTTGCTTATAGACCTCTTAGAAATTCTCCTAGAATCTCTAATCTTATTACAGCTATCGGAGTTAGTTTATTTTTACAAAATCTTTTTATGAAATTATTTACTCCAAATACAAGACCTTTTCCAAAAGTATTTACTCAAGAGCCTATTAATCTTTATGGATTGCATTTAAATTTTGGAACTATTGTTACTATCTTAGTTACTCTTGTTCTTTCTGTAGGTCTTCAATATTTTATGAAAAAAACAAAATATGGAAAAGCAATGCTTGCCACAAGTGAAGATTATGGAGCAGCAAAACTTGTTGGAATAAATGTTGACCATACTATCCAATTAACATTTGCTATTGGAAGTGGACTTGCTGCAATAGCTGCTATTCTTTATGTAGCTGCTTATCCTCAAGTTCAGCCTCTTATGGGTTCTATGCCTGGAATAAAAGCATTCATTGCTGCTGTTCTTGGTGGAATTGGAATTCTTCCTGGAGCTGTTCTTGGTGGATTTATTCTTGGAATAGTAGAAAGTCTTACTAGAGCATATCTTTCTTCACAACTTGCTGATGCTTTTGTTTTTGCTATATTAATTATTGTTCTCTTAGTAAAACCTACTGGTATTTTAGGAAAAAATGTAAAGGAAAAAGTTTAGGAGGAATTTCAAATGGATAAATATAAAAAATTAAGTTACATCTTTACAGTTATTTTTGTTCTTGCTCTTTATGGTGCTTTTGGAAGTTTAATCAATTTAGGAGTTGTTTCTAGATATCAAACAGGTTTATTAATTATTATTTGTATCAATATTATCTTAGCTGTAAGTCTTAATATCACAGTTGGTTGTCTTGGACAAATTACTATTGGTCATGCTGGATTTATGTCTGTTGGTGCTTATGCTGCTGCTCTATTTTCAAAATCTGGTATTCTTGATGGATTTCCTAATTATATAGTTGCTCTTATTATTGGTGGAATAGTTGCTGGTATTGTTGGAATTATAATTGGTATTCCTGCTTTAAGACTTAATGGAGATTATCTTGCAATTATCACTTTAGCATTTGGAGAAATTATTAGAGTTTTAATAGAATACTTTAAATTTACAGGTGGAGCACAAGGACTTCGTGGAATTCCTCGTACAAATAGTAATTTCACTGTAATTTATTTTATAACTGCTATCTCTGTTATGATAATGTTTTCTCTTATGACAAGTCGTCATGGACGTGCTGTTCTTTCTATTCGTGATGATGAGATTGCAAGTGGAGCTTCTGGAGTTAACACAACTTACTATAAAACATTTGCTTTTACAGTTTCTGCTGTTTTTGCTGGTATTGCTGGAGCTCTTTATGCTCATCATCTAGGAATCTTAGGAGCAAAACAATTTGATTTTAATTACTCAATTAATATTCTTACTATGGTTGTCCTTGGTGGAATGGGAAGTTTTACTGGTTCTATTTTATCAGCTATTGCACTTACTATTCTTCCAGAAATGCTTCGTGGATTTGCTGAATATCGTATGATTATCTACTCATTACTTTTAATATTAACTATGATATTCCGCCCTACTGGTCTATTTGGGCGTAAAGAATTTCAAATTACGCCAATCATTAAAAAAATTTTTAAAAATAAGGGGGTTAAAAATGAACAGTAATAAAATAGTGCTTAGTGCAAAAGATATCTCTATCACCTTTGGAGCATTAAAAGCTGTAACAGATTTTAATCTTGAAATAAAAGAAAATGAACTTGTGGGACTTATTGGTCCAAATGGAGCTGGTAAAACAACTGTATTTAATATCATCACAGGAATTTATTCTCCAACAAGTGGAACATATCATTTTAATGGAGAACTTATTAAAAAAACACCTACATTCAAATTAGTTAAAAAAGGACTTGCAAGAACATTTCAAAATATTAGACTTTTTAAACATATGTCTGTTCTTGATAATGTTTTGGTGGCAAATAATTTTAATATGAAATATGGAATTTTAAGTGGAATTTTTCGTTTTCCAAATTATTGGAGAGAAGAAAAAAAGGCTAAAGAAAAAGCTCTTGAACTTTTAAAAATATTTGATCTTGATAAATATGCAGATATAGCAGCTGGAAATTTACCTTATGGAAAACAAAGAAAACTTGAAATTGCTCGTGCTATGGCAACAAATCCAAAACTTCTTCTACTTGATGAACCAGCAGCTGGAATGAATCCAACAGAAACAGAAGAACTTATGAATACAATTAGTTTAATTAGAAAACGTTTTAATATTGCTATCTTATTAATTGAACATGATATGAAACTTGTTTTAGGAATTTGTGAAAAATTAGTAGTTTTAGACCATGGAACTACAATTGCTTCCGGAAACCCTATGGAAGTAATAAATAACCCTAAAGTAGTAACTGCATATCTTGGAGAAAAGGAGGATTAATTTATGAATACAAATAAAAAAACTATGCTTGAAATTAAAGATTTACACGTATACTATGATAATATCCATGCTCTTAAAGGAGTTTCTTTAAAAGTGAAAGAGGGAGAAATTGTTTCTCTTATTGGGGCAAATGGAGCTGGTAAAACAACAACTCTTCAAACTATTTCTGGCTTAATCTCTTCTAGACAGGGAGAAATTCTTTTTAAAGGAAAAAATATAACAAAAGAAAAGCCACATTTAATTTGTCAATCTGGGATTGCTCAAGTTCCTGAAGGAAGAAGAGTATTTTCCCATCTAGCAGTTAAAGATAATTTAAAATTAGGAGCTTTTACTGTTAAAGATACTCCTGAAAACCTTGAAAAAGATAGAGCTAAATTCTATAAAGATTTTCCAAGAATGTCTGAAAGAAAAAATCAACTTGCAGGTACACTTTCTGGTGGAGAGCAACAAATGCTTGCCATGGGAAGAGCTATTATGAGTAGACCTAAACTTTTAATTCTTGATGAACCATCAATGGGACTATCACCTCTTTTTGTTAAAGAAATTTTTTCTGTAATTAAAAAACTTAAAGAGGAAGGAGTTACTATTCTTCTTGTGGAACAAAATGCAAAAATGGCTCTTTCTATTGCTGATTATGCTTATGTTATTGAAACAGGAAAAATTACTCTTGAAGGTCCTGCAAATGAACTTTTAAATAATCCTAACATTAAAAAAGCATATCTTGGAGCATAATTTTGTAGTAATTTTTTTATACTTTTGTTCAAAAAAATAAATTTTTTCTTTTTTTATCTCTATATAAAAATGATATTTACAAGTATATATCTCCTTATTTATAAGATTTGAAAAAAAATAATTATTGACACACTCTTATTTCTTTGATAAAATTTTTACATAATAAAAATTTTATCAAAGAGGAGTTTCTAATGTTATTATTAGCAGTCATATTCATAATAAGCATAATAGTCATACAAAGCATGAAATTGAATATGAAGTCTAAAGTATATTAGGAACTTAATTAAATATCTATTAATAATCTTATTTTAAATTTATATTTAAGTACAAACAGCCTAATTTACTAACGGCTGTTTTTTTATTAGTATATAATATATTTTTAAATATTTTTAGGAGGATTTATCATGAATAAGAAAAAAGAAGTTTTAGTTTTGGGTTTTGCTTTATTTGCAATGTTCTTTGGTGCTGGTAATCTTATTTTCCCTCCAACAGTTGGAATTGAAATGGGAAAAGATTGGTTTTTAGCTGGAATTGGATTTTTATTAACAGGAGTTGGACTTCCTCTTTTAGGAGTTTTAGCTTTTACTAAAGTTGGAAAACTTGAAGACTTTTCTATAAAAATCTCATCAAGATTTAATACACTTTACTGTACTGCACTTATTTTTGTAATTGGACCTTTATTCGCTATTCCAAGAACTGGTGCTACTACATTTGAAATGGGAGTTCTTCCATCATTTCCAAATGTTAATCAATTAACACTTTCTATTATTACAGCTGTTTTATTCTTTGGATTAACACTAATTCTTGTTATTAAAGAATCAAAAATAACTGATATTATTGGGAAATTTTTAACTCCTATCATTCTTATTATTCTTGCTACAATTTCTATTTTAGGAATAACTGGAAATATAGGAACACCTGTTGATAAAAATATCACTAGTGTATTTTCAAAAGGATTTGTTAGTGGGTATCAAACAATGGATGCTCTTGCATCTGTTATATTTGGAGTTATTATTGTAAAAGGACTTGAAGGAAAAGGAATAACAGACGAAAGAGAACAAAGATTTTTCTTATCAGGTTCAGGACTTATTGCTGCTTTAGGTTTAGGACTTATCTACTTCAGTCTTATGTTCCTTGGTGCTAAAGTAAGCGGAGTTGGAAGTTTACCTCCTACAAGTGCAGCTCTTTATCTTGCAGATATTACTTTAGGTTCTATTGGTAAAATAGCATTTGGAATTTGTGTTGCTACTGCTTGTATTACAACTTCTGTTGGACTTGTTGCTATCTCTAGTGATTGGTTCTCTAGATTTACACCTATCTCTTATAAAGTATGGGCTGTTATTATTTGTGTTTTCTCTAGTATTATAGCTGTTAATGGAGTTGACTTTATTGTAAAACTTTCTGTTCCAGTTTTATGTATTTTATACCCTGTAACAATTATTCTTATTCTATTAAATATTTTTGGAATTAATCACGTTCTTGTATATAGACTTGCAACATACACTACTCTTGTAGTAATTTCTCTAGAAGTTATAGCAAACACTTTTAATATTACTTATATTTCTAAAATTCTTTCATATATCCCTTTAGCAAACCAAGGTTTCGTATGGATTCTTCCTTGTGTAATAAGTATGATTATCGGATTTATTGCTGCTCCAATAAGAAAATCTGCTAAAATAAAAGCAAAAACTGAAAAATAATTATAAACAAAAAAGCTGAACAGAGTTTCTGATTCAGCTTTTTTATTTCTACTTTTATAAGAAAAGGAATAGAATTTAAATTCTATTCCTTTTTAATTACTATTGATTTTGTAATTCCTTTATATTTTCAGATAATTTATCAAACTTATCTTGATATTCTTTTTGAATTCTTCTATCTCTCTCTAATATGTGAGCAGGAGCTTTTGAAGTAAATTTCTCATTAGAAAGTTTTGCATTCATTTTTTCAAGTTCAACTGCAACTTTATCTAATTGAGCTTGTAATTTTTTAACCTCTGCTTCTATATCAAGAAGACCTGTAAGTATCATATAAACTTCTGAATTTCCTGTAACTCTAAATCCACTTTGAGCAGGTTTTTCCATATCTTTTCCACACTCTATAGATTCTAAATTTCCAAGTTTTGTAATAAAGAAGTAGTTTTCTTTAATTGTATTAAGTTCACTTTCGTCTGAAGACTTAATTACAACTTTTGCTGGTTTAGCAGGAGATATTCCAGCTTCTGCTCTTATATTTCTTAAAGAAGAAATTAATTCTTTAATATATTCAAAAGATTTTTCTACATCTTTATCTATTAATTGTTCATCAGCAACAGGGTATTCAGAAAGCATTACTGTTTCTCCCTCTGCTTTTATTGTTTGCCAAATTTCTTCTGTTATATAAGGCATGAATGGGTGAAGTAATCTCATTCCAGCTTCTAGAACTGTCCATAATACATATTGAGCAGTTAATTTAGAATCAACATCTTCTGAATTATATAATCTTATTTTAGCCATTTCTACATACCAGTCACAGAAATCTCCTCTTAAGAATTCATATACTGATTTTGCTGCTTCATCAAGAAGGAATTTATCAAGTTTATCTGCCACTTCAGCAGCAGTTTCATTTAATCTTGAGAATATCCATTTATCAACAAGCTCATATTTTAATTTAGATTTATCAACTTTTGTTACATCAAAACCATCTAGGTTCATAATAACAAATCTTGAACCATTCCACATTTTATTTGCAAAGTTTCTTCCCATTTCAATAAGTTTTTCAGAGAAATGAACATCTTGTCCTTGAGATGTGTTGTAAATCATTGCAAATCTTATAGCATCGGCTCCATATTTTTCAATAAGGTCTAATGGGTTAGGAGAATTTCCTAATGATTTTGACATTTTTCTTCCTATTTCATCTCTTACAATTCCGTGGAAGAATACATTTTTAAATGGAATTTCATCCATTTCATAAAGTCCAAACATTATCATTCTTGCTACCCAGAAGAATATAATATCTGCACCTGTTACAAGTGTAGAAGTTGGATAGAAAGTTTCTAATGATTTTGTTTTTTCTGGCCAGCCAAGAGTTGAGAAAGGCCATAATGCTGATGAGAACCATGTATCAAGTACATCTTCCTCTTGAATAAGTTCAACTTTTTTACCATAATGAGTTTCAGCTTGTTTCATTGCTTCTTCTTCATTTATAGCAACAAACATTTTCTTATCTGGTCCATACCATGCAGGTATTCTATGTCCCCACCAAAGTTGTCTTGAAATACACCAGTCTCTTATATTCTCAAGCCAGTTATAATAGATTTTTTCCATTCTCTTTGGCATGATTTTTATTTCGCCATTTCTTACAACTTCAAGAGCTCTTTTTGCAAGAGGTTCCATTTTTACAAACCATTGTTTAGAAACTCTAGGCTCTATTATAGTTCCACATCTATAACAAGTACCTACATTATGATTATGAGGTTCTATTTTTACAAGGTATCCTTCTGCTTTTAAATCCTCAACTATTCTTTCTCTTGCTTCAAATCTATCTAGTCCTGCATATTTTGGATAATCTTCAACTATTTTTCCATCTGCAGTCATCATATTGATGATTGGAAGATTGTATTTATTTCCAATGTTAAAGTCGTTAGGGTCATGGGCTGGAGTTATTTTTAATGCTCCTGTTCCAAATTCCATATCAACATATTCATCAGCTATAATTTCAATCTCTCTTCCTACTAATGGAAGTATCGCTTTTTTACCTACAAATTCTTTGTATCTTTCATCGTTAGGATTTACTGCAATAGCAACGTCTGCAAGCATTGTTTCTGGTCTTGTTGTTGCTATTATAAGAAATTTATCTGTTCCTTTTACTGGATATTTTATATGCCAGAAATTTCCTGGTTTTTCTACGTGGTCAACTTCATCATCTGCAAGAGCTGTTCCACATCTTGGACACCAGTTTACCATATATTCCCCTTGATATATTAATCCATCATTATATAAATCAACGAATATATGTCTTACTGCATCAGAAAGTCCTTCGTCCATTGTAAATCTTTCTCTATCCCAGTCAAGTGAAGCACCTAATTTTCTAAGTTGGTTAGTAATTATTCCACCATGCTCCTCTTTCCATTCCCAAGTTCTCTTTAAAAATTCTTCTCTTCCTAAATCTTCTTTTGTAAGTCCCTCTTCAGCTAGTTTTCTCTCTACTTTATTTTGAGTTGCAATACCAGCATGGTCACACCCTGGAAGCCATAAAGTATTTTTTCCAGTCATTCTATTATATCTTACAAGAGTATCTTGAATAGAGTTATTTAAAACGTGTCCCATATGAAGTATTCCTGTTACATTTGGAGGAGGGATAACTATTGAATAGTTCTCCTTACCATCTTCTAAAGTAGCTGCAAAATATTTAGATTCTTCCCAGTGCTTATACCATTTTTTTTCAATTTCACTAGGAGAATATATCTTTTCTAATTCTTTCATTAATTTCCCTCCTGTTTTATTTTCCTTCATTTAATATTTCTTCTATATAGTCTAAAATTTCTTCTCTACCTGTATCCTTTAATGAAGAGTGAAAGAATACATCTTCATTATGAAATTCTAGTTTTGTTCTTATAGCTTTTAAACATTTAAATTTTTCATTATTTGACACTTTATCCATTTTAGTAAATATAATTTTAAATGGAATATCAAAGTGATCAAGCCAATGAAGCATATCCATATCTTCTGCTGTTGGTACTCTTCTTATATCAAGAAGAACAAAAACTAATTTATTTCTCTTACTTGCAAGATATCTTTCCATAGTTTGTCCCCATTCAGCTTTCATAGCTTTTGGAACTTTAGCAAAACCATACCCTGGAAGATCTACTAAAAAAAACTCATTATTTATTATAAAATAGTTTATAAGTTGTGTTCTTCCTGGAGTTTTACTTATTCTAGCAAGTTTTCCTCTTCTTGTTATACTATTTATAAGAGAAGATTTTCCTACATTTGATCTTCCAACAAAAGCAAACTCTATATTAGAAAGTTCTTCAGGATAATCTTTTTCATATACAGCAGATTTCACAAATTCTGCTTGTTTTATTATCATAATTATCTCCTATTTTATTTTTTGAAAACTAATTTTTCAACTTCATCATAATTTTTTACAAAATTTATTTTCATATCTTTTGCAACTTCATGTGGGATATCTACAATATCAGGTCTATTATCTTCTGGAAGAATTACTTCTCTTATTCCAGCTCTATGAGCTCCAATAACTTTTTCTTTTACTCCACCTATTGGAAGAACTTCACCTGTTATTGTGATTTCTCCTGTCATAGCTATATCTTGTCTTATCTCTCTTCCTGTTAAAACTGAAAGAATAGCAGTTGTTATTGTTATACCAGCAGATGGTCCATCTTTTGGTGTTGCTCCTTCTGGGAAATGAAGATGAATATTTTTCTTTTCTAAAAATTCTTTTTCATTTATTTTATATTTTTCAAAGTTTGACTTAATATAAGTGAATGATACTTCAGCTGACTCTTTCATAACATTTCCTAAAGTACCTGTAAGATTTAATACTCCCTTACCCGGAATTAAAACTCCTTGTACTTCAAGTGTCACTCCACCAACAGCTGTCCATGCAAGCCCATTTACTATTCCAACTTTATAAGTTTTTTCTTTCATTTTTTCAGGTCTGAATTTAGCTTTTCCAAGATATTTTTCAAGATTATTAGTATTTACTACTATCTTATCTAATTTTTCCTTTACAACTTTTCTAGCTAACTTTCTAAATAAGTTATTTATTTCTCTCTTAAGGCTTCTTACACCTGCTTCTCTAGTATATTCATTAATAATTTTTAAAATAACATTGTCTGATATAGTTACTTTTACATTTTTTAATCCATTTTCTTCTTGAAGTTGTTTTACTAAATATTGTTTTGCTATATGAAGTTTTTCATATTCAGTATATGAAGATAAAGTCACTATCTCCATTCTATCTATTAAAGGTTCTGGTATATTTCTTAAATCATTTGCTGTCGCAAGAAAAAATACTTCTGATAAGTCATAAGCAACATCTATATAATGATCTTCAAAATGAATATTTTGCTCTGGATCAAGAACTTCAAGCATTGCTGAAGCTGGATCTCCTTTAAAATCACTAGACATTTTATCTAACTCATCTAAAAGGATAAGAGGATTTTTTACTCCTGCAATTTTCATTGCTTTCATTATTCTTCCTGGCATAGAACCTATATATGTTCTTCTATGTCCTCTTATTTCAGCTTCATCTCTTACGCCACCAAGTGAAACTCTTGTAAATTTTCTTCCCATTGAATCAGCTATTGATCTAGCAAGGGAAGTTTTTCCAACTCCTGGAGGTCCAACAAGACAAATTATTGTCCCCTTCATTTTTGGATTAAGTTGTTTTACTGCAAGGTAGTCAAGAATTCTCTCTTTTACTTCTTTTAATCCATAGTGATCTCTATCTAAAATCTTTGATGCTTTTTCTATATCAAGATCATCTTTTGTCGTTTTTTTCCATGGAAGATCAAGAAGTGTTTCTATATAATTTCTTGATACAGATGCTTCAGCAGAAAAAGCAGGCATTTTACTCATTTTTTTAAGTTCTTCTTCCACTTTTTTCTTAACATCAGCAGGAAGTTTTGCTTTTTCTATTTTCTCTGCCAAATCTGAATTTTCATCTTCAGGAGTATAATCTTGTATCTCCTCTTTCATGGCATTAATTTTTTCTTTTAAATAATATGCTTTTTGAGCATCATTCATTTTATTTCTAACTTTATCTTCAACCTTCTTTTCAATTTCACTTATCTCTATTTCTCTTGAAAGAAGATCTAAAATCATATATCCTCTTTCCTCTAAGTCTAAAACTTCAAGGATTTTTTGTTTATCTTGTGAATCAATCATAAGGTTATTTGCAATTAAATCAAATCCACCATTAAGATCTTTTGTAGATTTTAATGTTACTAAAACTTCAGGAAGTGATTTTCCTAAAAATTTTGCATATTTCTCATAATAATCTACAACTTTTCTATAAACAGCTAGAACTTCTTTTGAATCTGTATTTTTACATTCTAATTTTATATACCCAGCTGAATATGATCCATCTTCCTCTTCTTTAGGATTTTCTAAAAGTACTCTACTTTCTGCTTCAACTAACATTTTTATTGTTTTATTTGGCATTTTTACAGTTTGAAGTACATTTACTATTACTCCTGTTGTGTATACATCTTCAGGTAATTTAGGATCTTCCTTCATGATATCTCTTTGCATTCCAAAAAGCATCTTATCATTTCCACTACTTTGTATTTTTTCAAGAGTTTTTACACTTTTATCTCTTCCAACATATACGGGTGTTACTACTCCAGGGAAGATAACTAAATCTCTTGTAGGCAAAAATGGTAATCTATTTTCCATAAGCTATTATCCCTCCTTTTGAATTATCTGAACTTTTTTATAGTCATCAAGTCCATCAATATTTACTACAACTTTTTCTACATTTTTTTGTGATGGAACTTCGTACATTAATTCAAGCATTGTATTTTCTAAAATTGCTCTAAGTCCTCTTGCTCCTATTCTTCTTGCCATTGCCCTTTTTGCAACTTCTCTTAAAGCTTCCTCTGTAATTTCAAGAGTTATCCCTTCCATTTCAAAGAACTTTTGATATTGTTTTACTATGGCATTTTTAGGCTCAACAAGTATTCTTAAAAGAGCATCTTCATCAAGACTATCAAGAGTTGTTACAAGTGGAAGTCTTCCTACTAGTTCTGGAATTATTCCTTGTTTTATAAGATCTTCAGGAGTAACTTTTCTTAAAACTTCTCCTTCTTCCCCTCTTTTTACTCTAGATGTATCAGCACCAAAACCTAAACTTTTATGTTGTGTTCTTTTTGAAATAACCTTTTCAAGTCCTTCAAAAGCTCCACCAACAATAAAAAGAATATTTTTTGTATCTATCTCAATCAATTCTTGGTTAGGATGTTTTCTTCCACCTTGAGGAGGAACTTGTGACTTTGTTCCTTCTATTATTTTTAAAAGTGCCTGTTGAACACCTTCACCAGAAACATCTCTTGTTATAGACATATTTTCTGATTTTCTTGCTATTTTATCTATCTCATCTATATATACTATTCCTCTTTCAGCTGCTTCAACATCATAGTTTGCTGATTGTAAAAGTCTAACTAAAACATTTTCAACATCATCTCCAACATATCCAGCTTCTGTAAGTGTTGTTGCATCAGCTATTGCAAAAGGAATATTTAATATTCTTGCAAGAGTTTGTGCAAGAAGTGTTTTTCCTGAACCAGTAGGACCTATTATTAGTACATTTGATTTTTGCACATCTACTGAGTTATCTATTTCATTGGCTAATTTTATTCTTTTATAGTGATTATATACTGAAACAGCTAAGACTTTTTTACTTTCATCTTGACCTATTACGTATTCATCTAATTTTTCTTTTATCTCTTTTGGCGTAAGAAGTTCTGTTTCTATAAAGTTTGGATTCTCTTTTGTTACTTCCTCTCCAAGAGAGTAATCTAACATATCATAACAAGCTTCTATACAATCTTCACATATGAAAGCTCCATTTATTCCAGAAAAAAGTTTACCTACTTTATCCTGACTTCTTCCACAAAAAGAACAAACTGGTTTATCCATATTATTCTCCTCACTTTTAATTATCTTTTTATAACTTTATCTATTATACCATATTCTACTGCTTCTTGAGCAGACATAAAGTTATCTCTGTCAGTATCTCTATATATTTCTTCTACTGTTTTTCCACAATTTTCAGCTAAAATTTCACTTAATTTTTCTTTTATTCTTAATATTTCTTTAGCATGAATTTCTATGTCAACTGCTTGACCTTGTGCACCACCAAGTGGTTGATGTATCATTATTCTTGAATTTTCAAGAGAAAATCTCTTTCCTTTTGCTCCTGCAGAAAGAAGAAAAGCTCCCATACTTGCTGCTTGACCTACACATATAGTTTGAACATCTGGTTTAATATAGTTCATTGTATCATATATAGCCATTCCAGCAGTAACTACTCCACCAGGACTATTTATATACATAGTAATATCTTTTTCAGGATCTTCTGCTTCTAAAAATAAAAGTTGAGCTACTATTGCATTAGCCACATTATCATTTATCTCTGTTCCTAGAAAAATTATTCTATCTTTTAACAGTCTTGAATATATATCATAACTTCTTTCTCCGTAACTTGTATTTTCTATAACTATTGGATTATACATATTTATCTCCTCCTTAAATAAAAAATAAAATATTCTGATAAATATTTTATTTTTTGTTTAAAGGGGAGAGCAGAAAATAAATTTTCTGCTTTCCATTTTATAAACTAAATATTTATTATTTTGCGTTAGCTTCGATTAATTCAATAGCTTTACTCATTAATAAATCTGTTTTTAAGCTATTTATAAAGCTATCATATTTTTTAGTTTTGTCTAATTCTTCTTTAAGAATTTCTGGAGTCATTCCATACATTTTAGCTACTTCAGCTGTTTTTTCAGCAATTTCTTCTTCAGAAACTTCTAATTTCTCTTCAGTTGCTATTTTATCTAGGATTAAATCCATTTTAACTTTGTTTTCAGACATTGGAGCTAATTGATTATAGATAGTATCCATAGTCATTCCAGTCATTTTTAAGTATCCGTTTAAGTCCATTCCTTGCATCATAAGTTGTTGCTCTAAATCTGCAAGTTTAGCTTCAACTTCTCTGATTACTAAGCTTTGAGGAACTTCAACAGTAGATGCTTCAGTTATTTTCTTAAGCATTTTTCCTCTGTTTTCGTTTTTAGCATTGTCTTCTCCTCTTTTTGCTACTTCTTCAGATTTTTTAGCTTTTAAATCTTCAACTGATTCAAATCCATTTGCTTTAGCAAACTCTTCATTTAATTCAGGTTTGTTTAATAATTTAACTGCATTGATTTTTACTTTGAATGTAGCAGGTTTTCCAGCTAGGTTAGCTGCGTGATATTCAGCAGGGAAAGTTACATTGATTTCTCCTTCTTGTCCAGCTGTGTATCCAACTAATTGCTCTTCAAATGTATCTATGAACATTTTGCTTCCTAATTTTAATAGGTGAGAATCAGCTTTTCCACCTTCAAATGCTACACCATCAACAAATCCTTCAAATGCTAGGTCAACTGTATCTCCCATTTGAGCTTTGTATCCTTCTTCAGCAACTTTTAATTCAGCTTTAGAGTTAAGCATTCTTTCAATTTCTTCATTTAATTTGTCATCTGTCATTTCAAATACAGTTTTTTCTATTTCAACTCCTTTGTATTCTCCTAAAGTTACTTCAGGGAAAACGTCAACAGAGAAAGTAACTTCAAAAGTTTCTTCATCCATTTTTACGTTAACATTGTACATTGGGCTTACTGGTTTTAAATCTTCAGCTTTAACAACATCTGCAAAATATTTCTTTAAAACTTTATCTGTTAATTCTTCTTTTATCCCTTCAGCATATTTAGCTTCGATTTGATCAATTGGAGCATGTCCTTTTCTGAATCCTGGAACTTCTACAGTTTTCTGAGCACTTACAAGTATCTCATTTTTTATTGGAGTAAATTCCTCTTTTGATAAAGTCATTATAATCTCTACTGCAGATTTTTCAAGTTTTTTGATTTCGTGTTTCATTTTTTCCTCCTTAAATGTTTTTGCTAACTTTATTCATAAATTTTTATTTTATGCTTTTTATTCTGATACCATATCTATCTTTTCCTTTTATATTTATTTTTTCTGGATAATATATAATATCAAATTTTTCATGTATATTTCTATGCTCTATTTCATTAGACAGATTAAATGCAATAAAAGGATATTCTTTTTTATTCTTTTCTATTATTCCATTAAAATGTCTATCTTCTACACCAAATTTCTCAATATTTTTTATATAAATACCCCTATCCATAAATAAAGGTTGTTGATTTTCAAGTCCATAAGGTGAAAGAAGTTTTATATCTTCTAAAAGATCTTCATCTATTTTATCTATTGAAAGTTCCAAATCAACTTCTATGACTTTTTCCTTTCTAGTTGTTTTTAATTTTGCTATTTCTTCTGCAAACTTTTCTTCAATTTCTTTGAGCTTTCCTATTTCAGCAATAAATCCTGCTGCAAGATCATGCCCTCCAAAACGAACAAGCTTATTCTCCATTTCTTTAAATATGTTGAAAATATTTACTCCATTGTTGCTTCTACACGATGCTTTTCCTACTCCATTTTTTATTGCAACCAATATTACAGGAACTCCATATTTTATACTAAGTCTTGAGGATACAACACCTATTACTCCAGGATGCCATTCTTTTGAAGTTAAAAATATATATGATAATTCTTGCTCTTTATATTTCTTTTCAAGAATTTCTGTTGCTTCATCATATATTTTTTTCTCAAGTTTTCTTCTAATCTTATTGTTTTTTTTCATTTCTTCAATTATATTATAGATTTTAAAATCATCCTCTTCAATAAAAAAGTCTGCTCCTATTTTAGAAACACCTATTCTTCCTAAAGAATTTATAAGTGGAGATATAAAATAACTAACATCAGTGGTATTTATATTTTTATTTTGAAATTTTAAATATCTAATAAGATATACCAGACCTTTCACTTTAGTTTCTTTTAAAGTTTGAAGTCCCTTACTTATTATAACTCTATTTTCATCTATCATAGGAACCACATCAGCTACTGTACCTATCATAACTATATCTATATATTTATATAGTCTTTCTTCTAATATCCCAAGCTTCTGATACACCCCTTGAGCTAGTTTTAAAGCAACTCCTGCTCCAGACAGATATTTAAACTTATAATTTTCACTTAACTTTGGATTAATCAAAATATATTCTTCATCAAATTTTTCTTTTGTTGATTTATGATGATCTGTAACCACAACTTCAATTCCCAAACTTTGAGCATATCTTATATCTTCAATGGAATTAGCTCCTGTATCAACAGTTATTACCATTTTTCCATCTCTTTCATCAATGAAATCTATGGTTTTTTTGTCAAGACCATAGTTTTCCTCCATTCTACTAGGAATATAATATCTTGTATCTATTCCTATTTCCCTAAAAACTAGAACAAGAAATGAGGCAGCTGTAATTCCATCCACATCATAATCCCCATATATATATATCCTCTGCTTTTTTTCTCTAAGCTTGATAATCTTCTCCACAGCTTCTTCCATCTTTTCAAAATCAAAAGGATTTCTTAATTGGTTAAGATTAGGATTAATAAATCTTTCCACATCTTCTTTTTCAACTAAATTCTTATTTAATAAAAGTCTTGTTAATATTTTAGAAGTTTTCCAAGCATTTGCTTTTTCAGCTACAACGGAATCTGAAATACTACTATTTTTCCATATCATAGCTTATCTTATTCCTATTCTTCTTGTTTCTTTTTAATATCATCTAAAAGTTTAGATATTTTTACTGCATATTCTATAGAATCATCTATTTTTATTCTCATTTCAGGAATAAATCTAAGATTTAATTCTTCTGAAACTTTTTTTCTTAAGAATCCCCTTATCTCATTAAGCCCCTCTTCGACTCTATTCTTATTTACTTCTATTCCTTCCATTGAAAGAACTGTAAAGTATAAGTCAGCAAATTTAAGATCTTCTGTTACTCTTACCTTTGTTAAAGAAACCATTCCTTTTACTTTTGGATTTTTAATATCTTCTAAAAGAGCTGTTGAAATAACTTTTAATACTTCTTTTTCTATAGCTGCTAATCTTTGTTTTCTCATTTTTATACCTCCATTCTGCAAGAAGGCTGCACAACTCCTATTATCTAAGAGTTCTTTTTATTTCTTGAATATCAAATGCTTCTACGATATCTCCATCTTTAATATCATTAAAGTTTTCTATACCAAGTCCACATTCTTGACCTGCAACAACCTCTTTTGCGTCATCTTTGAATCTCTTAAGTGATGCAAGTTTTCCTTCATAAACTACAACTCCATCTCTTACTATTCTTATATTTGAATCTCTTCTTACTTTTCCATCTACAACGACACAACCAGCAATGTTTCCAACTTTTGCCACTTTGAATACTTTTTTGATCTCAATTCTTCCAAGATACATCTCTTTAAATTCAGGATCAAGCATTCCTGTAAGAGCTTTTTCAATGTCTTCTATAATTTGATAAATTATAGATGAAGTTCTGATTTCTATTCCTGAAACTTCAGCTTCTCTTATAGCTTTTGTAGTTGGTCTTACATTAAATCCTATGATAATTGCACTTGAAACTTCAGCAAGTTTAATATCACTTTCAGTAATTGCTCCTGGAGCTGACTGAATAATATTAACTGCTACTTCATTTGTAGAAAGTTTCATTAAAGATTCTTTTAATGCTTGTGCAGAACCTTTTGAATCTGCTCTTAATATTAAATTAAGTTCTTTTAAGTTTTCGTTATCAAAACTTTCTGATAATGATTCAAGAGTAATTGTCTTCTTACCTGTTTCTGACATTTTTCTCTCTTTTGCCATTTCCTCAACAATTCTTCTTGCATGTTGCTCGTTTTGAATAACATAAATAGTATCTCCTGCTTCAGGAACACTATTAAATCCTATAACTTCAACTGGCTGAGACATTTCAGCACCATTTACTCTTACTCCTTTATCGTCCATTAAAGCTCTTATTTTTCCATAAGACTCTCCTGCAACAATAACGTCTCCTATTTTTACATTTCCTTCTTGAACTAAGATATCTGCAACTGGTCCAACTTTAGGGTCAAGTTTTGACTCAAGAACAACACCTTTTCCTCTTTTCTTAGGATTTGCTTTTAATTCAAGAATTTCTGCTGTAAGAAGTATTGTTTCAAGAAGTATATCAAGATTTATTTTAGCCTTTGCTGATACTTCAACAAACTCTACATCTCCACCCCACTCAACTGAAACAAGTCCATGTTCCATAAGTTCTTGTTTTACTCTCATTGGGTTTGCTTCTGGTTTATCTATTTTATTAATTGCAACAATGATTGGTACTCCTGCTGCTTTAGCATGAGATATTGCTTCTATTGTTTGAGGCATTACACCATCATCTGCTGCTACAACAAGAATAGCTATATCTGTTACTTTCGCTCCTCTTGCTCTCATATCTGTAAATGCTTCGTGTCCAGGTGTATCTACGAAAGTAATTTTCTTTCCATTTTTAGTTACTTGGTAAGCTCCTATTTTTTGAGTAATTCCTCCAGCTTCTCCTGCAACTACTTCTGTTTTTCTTATAGCATCAAGAAGAGATGTTTTTCCATGGTCAACGTGTCCCATTATTGTTATAACAGGAGCTCTTTCTTGAAGATCTGATTCTTTATCTTCTATTTCAAGAGCAAATTTATCTCCAAATGCAATTTCCTCTTCTTCCTCTTGCTCAACTAATACATCATAATCAGTTGCAATTTCTTCAGCAAGCTCTATGTTAAGAGGACTGTTTATTGTAAGCATTTGTCCTTTTAAGAAAAGTTTCTTTATAATTTCAGAGCTGTTTATATTTAACTTCTCTGCAAACTCTCCTAAAGTCATTTCCCCTCTCATTTTGATGATTTTAATTCCATCTTCTTCTACAACTTTTCCAGTTTCAGTATCAGCTTTTTTTACAAAGAAATCTGTTCTTCTTCCTTTTTTCTTCTTTTTATTTTTATCTTTCTTTGATTCCAATACTGGCTCCTTACTTTTTTCTTTTATTTTTGATTTTTTCTTTTTCTTTCCTGGCTTTTCATCGTCAGTAGCTTTTTCATCTTTGCTAAAATGACTTTTTATTTTATCTACTTGATCTTCTGATAATCCAGAAAGATGAGATGATACCTCTATTTCTAAATCTTTTAATAGATTTAAGAACTCTTTATTTCCTATTTCATACTTCTTAGCTAATTCATGTACTCTTACTTTCATTAAAACTAAGCACCTCCTTAACTTACTCTATAAGTCCACGTGCTACCTTTTTGTTTTTAACGGCAATTACATTTATTTCTTCTTTATTAAAAATATCTCCTAGTTCATTCTTTTTACCATAATGTACATAAGGAATATTCTTTTCTTTTGCTTTTACTATGATACGTTTATCATTTTTTTCACTTATGTCTTCTGCGATTATGATAAAATGAATTTTTTCTATCTCATCAAATATCATATTCATTCCAAAAACAAGCTCTTGTGAATTCTTCATTGCTTTTAAAATTTTAAGATAGTCTTTCGTATTTTTTTTGAGTAAATTCAACATTTTTAGTAACTCTTCTATTTCCATCTTTATTTTCTTATGCTTTGACAACCTGTTTATACATTCATGTGTCTTACATACATATTGACCTCTTTTTTGAACTATCTGATTTTCATCAAGAATATATTTTCCATCTTCATTTTTCTCAACAATTCTAAAAAGATCAGCTTTATTTTTTTTATCTCTACAGATTACACACATTCTCTCAGAATTAGTCTTCATTTTCCTCTTGTGCAGGCTCCTCTGTCATTACTTCTTCTGTTTTCTTTAAATCTTCTTTAACTTTTATGTCAACTCTCATTCCTGTTAACTTAGCAGCAAGTCTAGCATTTTGTCCATTTTTACCAATAGCAAGTGATAATTGAGAAGGGTCTACAATTACTCTTGTAGTAGTTCCATCTTCAAGAAGTTCAACACTATTTACTTTAGCTGGACTTAAAACAGCTGATACAAACTCTTCAATTGAATCTTTCCATTCAACTATATCAATTTTTTCTCCATTAAGTTCGTCAACTATGTTTTTAATTCTAAGACCTTTTTGTCCTATACATGCTCCTACTGTATCTATATTTTTATCAGCAGAATATACAGCTATCTTAGCTCTTGAACCAGCTTCTCTTGCAACTGATTTTATCTCTATCAATCCCTCTGCTATTTCAGGAATTTCTAATTCAAATAATTTTCTTAAAAGTCCTTCATTCTTTCTTGAAATTACTATTTTAGGAAATTTATTTGTTTTTTCTACTTCTGCTACATAAACTTTTATTCTTTCCCCTACTCTATATACATCTGCTGGAGATTGCTCTGCCATTGGAAGTATAGCTTCTGTTCCATCAAATTCTATAAAGATATTTTTTCTTTCATCAATTCTTCTTATTATTCCGTTAATAATATCTTTTTCTTTAACTTTAAATTTATCAAAGATGTTTTGTCTTTCAGCTTCTCTTACTTTTTGTATAACTATTTGTTTTCCATTTTGAATTGCATTTCTTCTAAACTCTTCACAATTAACTTCTATTTTTACTTCATCCCCAAGTTTAGCTCTTTTTTTGTATTCTCTTGCATCTTCTAAAGAGATTTCAAGAGCAGCATCATAAACATCATCTACAACAGTTTTTATTTCAAATACTCCAATATCTCCTGTTTCTCTATCAATTTCCACTTCTACTTTTTCTTCATCACCATAGTGTTTTTTGTAAGCTGCTAGAAGTGCTTGTTCAACAGTTTCAAGTAAACTTTCTTTACTTATCCCCTTTTCTTTTTCAAGTTCTTCCAATGCTTCTAAAAATATTTTTGCGTCTTTACCTTTCATTAATTTTCCTCCTGATTTAGGCATTAAATATCCTTAAAGTCATAAACAAGGTTTGCTTTTCTAACCTCTTTAAAAGGGATCTCTAATTCTATATTATCAACTGATAGAAATAACATATCATTTTCAAATTTTAATAATATCCCTTCAAAATTTTTCTTTTCATCTATTTTATGCTTTAAACTTATTTTTACTTTTGAACCTGTAAATCTTACAAAATCTTTTTCTTTTTTAAGAGGTCTTTCTACTCCTGGAGAAGATATCTCTAAAAAGAATTTCTTATCAATTAGTTTATCAATATCATCCTCAACTGTCATGCTTACTTTTGCACAATCATCAAGTGATACATCTCCATCTAATTTTTCAATATAGATTCTTACATACCAGTATCCACCTTCTTGTAAATATTCTATATCTACTAATTCAAGATCCATTTCTTTAAGCACTGGTAGTACTATGTTTTCTATTTTAATAATAGTTTCTTCAAATATTTCTTTCATAAATTCTATTCTCACCTCTCTTTCATTTTCTCCATTCTACAAATAAAGAGTGGGTTGCCCCACTCTTTTTCAACTAGTATGATTTATCATAGTAATTATACCATAATTTTATTGAAAAAAGCAACGTTTTATATAGTTTTTTAATTTTTTTTAAATTTATTATTGACTTTTATGGTATTTAATATTATAATTTTTATGAACCATCAAGAGAGACTGAGGGAGCGGCCCGATGAAGTCTCAGCAACCTGCTTATATAGTGTGGTGCTAATTCCAGCAGATGGAAGGAAATAAACGTGTTTTAAATTCCCTTTCATTTTGTGGTGAAAGGGATTTTTTATTTTCTAAACAAAATTTATTTATATTACTTTGAGGAGGATTTTTAAAAATGGAAAATTTAACATATTTTACTTCTGAATTTGTTTCACCTGGTCACCCTGATAAAGTTTCTGACCAAATTTCTGATGCAGTACTTGATGCTTGCCTTGCAAACGACCCTAATTCTAGAGTTGCTTGTGAAGTATTTTGTACAACAGGACAAGTTATAGTTGGAGGAGAAATCACTACTAAAACTTATGTTGATATTCAAGATATTGTTAGAAAAAAAATAAATGAAATTGGATACAAACCAGGAATGGGATTTGATTCTGATTGTGGTGTTTTAAATGCTATTCATGCTCAATCACCTGATATTGCTATGGGTGTTGATGTTGGTGGAGCTGGAGATCAAGGAATTATGTTTGGTGGGGCTGTAAAAGAAACTCCTGAACTTATGCCACTTGCTTTAGTTCTTGCAAGAGAAATTCTTGTTGAGCTTACAAGACTTACTAGAAATAACACTTTAACATGGGCAAGACCTGATGCTAAATCTCAAGTTACTCTTGCTTATGATAGAGATGGAAAAGTGCAATTTGTTGATACAGTTGTTGTATCTGTTCAACACAATCCTTTTGTTACTCAAGAACAAATTCATCATGATGTAAAAGAATTTGTAATAAAACCTATTTTAACTAAATACAGTTTAAACTTTGATGATGTTAAAAAAATTCATATCAATCCAACAGGAAGATTTGAAATTGGAGGACCTCATGGAGATACAGGACTTACTGGAAGAAAAATTATAGTTGATACTTATGGTGGATACTTTAGACATGGTGGAGGAGCTTTCTCTGGAAAAGACCCTTCTAAAGTTGACCGTTCAGCTGCTTATGCTGCAAGATGGGTCGCTAAAAATATAGTTGCTGCTGATCTTGCTGATAAATGTGAAGTTCAATTATCTTATGCAATAGGTGTTGCAGAACCTACATCTGTAAAAGTTGAGACATTTGGTACAGGAAAAGTTGATACTATAGAACTTGAAAATGCTGTAAAATCTATTTTTGATTTAACACCAAGAGGAATAGAAAGAGATCTTAAATTAAGAAGTTGTGAATTTAAATATCAGGACCTTGCTGCTTTTGGACACATTGGAAGAACTGATAT
>JAHHTB010000198.1 GCA_020024855.1 Fusobacterium sp. | reverse complement strand
TTGGAATTATAGGAGAAAGAAGTGTATTCCAATATGTTGGAATAGGAGGGGAGGAGAAGTAATATGGCACAAAAAATAAAAAAGAATTTTTATGAGTTTAAAGAAGAACAAGATAAAATTAATAAAAATTCTCTAAAACAGATAAAAGAATCTTGTAAGCCAAAACCATCATTAGTTTCAACTTCAGATAGATCAGATGAAATATTTTCTTATCCATATAACTTTGTTTCATTGGGAGAATCTAAAAATATAAATAGAAAATCTATAAAAGAGAGTAAAGGAAATTTAAGTGGAAAAATTAAATGTACTCTAAAAAATATAACTCCTTTATTTATAGGAGGCATAGTAGAAAATAGTAATACCTCACATAAAACAGAGTTAATTTTAAAAGATAATAAGAATTATATTATCCCATCAAGCTCTTTAAAAGGAGAGATAAGAAATATTATTGAAGTTATAACTAACAGCTGTATAAGAAATGTAGAACCAGAAAGATTAGAGAAAAGAGAATCGGCTGGAAGTAGAGAAAATATTTTTGGATTAATTAAAAGACTTCCAAATGAGAAAACAGAAGAAAGGGGACTAATAGTAGAAGCAGTAAAAGTAAAGGTACATAAAGATGCTATAAATAAAAAAGAACCAGGATTTTATCCTATAAAAGTTAATGAATATATTAGTCAGTATATTGATAAAGAGGGGAGAAGAAATTATAGAAAAGGAGAGAAGGATCCTGATGCTATAAATGATGTTTATACTTTTAGAAAAGTTACTGAAAAAGGTACAGAAAATGCTATTTTATGGGTCTCACCAAATATCTATGGGAAACAATATGAAAAAATATTGGTAAAAAAAGATTTTATTAAAAAAGGAAGTGGAAGAAATTTCATTTTTCCATTTAATGAGTATAAAGATTTAGAATATTTATTAAACCAAAGAAAAGAAAGAGATAAAGATTTAAGTGGAAAAGATAAAGATAAAGAGATAGGAGTAGAAAAAATTCAAGTAAATGAACCTATTATTTTTGAAGCAGAGAATAATAATGCTACTCATCTAGCGTTTTCAGAGATACCAAGATTAAGATATAAGTGTAGTCCATATCAATTAATTCCTAATGAATTTAAAGAGTGTAACTCTTTAGAAAAATTATGTTTTGCTTGTAGATTATTTGGAACAACTGGAAATTCAGAAGAGAAAAAAGAAGATAATATGGTAGCACATATGGGAAGAGTATTTATGACGGATGCTAAAACTCCTGCTAATAAAGAAAAACTAAGCGAAATAGTGACTTTAAAACCTTTAGGAGAACCTCATCCTTCGTTAGCAAGATTTTATCTAACAGATGGAACTTATGATGAAGATGGAGCTAAAATTAGAGGAAGAAAATTTTATTGGCATCATAGTGATAAAGTAAAAGCTAATGGAAATTATAAAAGTTATTTAGAATCTATAACAACTTCAACTAAAGAAAAATACAATTCAAGTTTAAGTTTCTTAAAACCTAATAATACCTTTGAATTTGAAGTTGAATTTAAAAATTTAACTGATGAGGAATTAGGAGTTTTAATTTATTCTTTAGAACTAGAAGAGGGATTATTACATAAATTTGGAAAAGCAAAAGCTTTTGGATTTGGAAGTAGTAAAATAGAGATACAAGAATTACTATTGAAATCTAAAAATAGATATGTAAGTTTTGAAACTTCTTATGAAAGAGAAGATGCTAAAAAGTATAAAGAGATTGCTGAAAAAGAATATGTTAATGAAAGTAAAGAAGAGATAAGAGAATTAAAAACTATATTATCTCAGGAAAATAAGTTAGATTTTTCAAAATCTCCTTTCCCAGAAGCTTATGTTATTAATAAAAAAACACAAATGATTAATCTAAAAAGAGGATTTAATACATTAAACTGGTTTACAGAAAATAAAAACTTGAGATTACCAAATATTCTAGCCTATAAAAAATAAAGTGGAGGAAATTATGGCAAAAATTTTAATCGCTGGTATAGGTGGAGGAAATAAAATAAATGGAAAATATAGAGAAACAAACTACTCTTTAGAAGGGAAAATGTATTACAATAGAAGTTTTATAAGTTCAGCTATAGAAGAACACTTTGATATAGATAAGACTATTTATATTGGAACGGTTGGTTCTATGTGGGATAATCTTTATGAACACTATTGTAAAAAATATAATGTAGATTATGATGAAGAATATGCACTTAGATTGCTAGAAGTTATCGAGAAGGCAAATGAAAAAATTGATATTTCAAATCTTGAAATTCAAAAATTTAATGGTATTTTTAAGGGGAAAGTAGAAGGAAGAGTTACAAAATATGGAATAGATAGTAGTGAAATCTTTGATAATTTCAATATTATTCTAAATTTACAAGAGAATTTGAATGAGGGGGATGAAGTGTATATTGATATAACCCACTCTTTTAGATCCAATGCTATGTGGATGTTTTTAGTTATGAACTTTATAACTGACTTATTAGATAGAAATATTGAAATAAAGATGATTTCTTATGGTATGTTTGAAATATCAGATAGAGAAAGTAATATTACTCCAATAATAGATTTAAATGCTTTTTACCAATTATTAAAATGGATAAAAGGAGCTCAATCATTTAAAAATTATGGAAATAGTTATCTACTATTAGATAGTATTGATAATGAAGAAATTAGAAAAAAACTAACAACGTTCTCTCATGCTATGAATCTAAATTATATAGGAACTTTAAAACAAAATTTAAACTCTTTAAAAAGAATTTTACCACAGATAGAAGAGATAAAAGGACCAGGACAACTACTTATTCCTAGAATTGTAAAAGAGTTTATTGATGAATTTGATGGAGTAGAGAAAGATTATATAATGCAATCAAGATTGGCAAAATGGCATTTCAAACAGAGTAGATATGCTATGGCATATATAAATATAAATGAAGCAGTGATGGGATATGTAGCTGATGAATTAAAGGATTTTTATCCTAATGAAAAAGGGGAAGAATTAATAAAACATGCTAAAAAATGGCTTTTAACTTTAACACCTAGAGTAATGAATCCAAGCTTTAAAAAAGTTGTAGATAATAAGAAGATAATAGAATATTTTAAGGTATATGATCATAGTAGAAGAGTAAGAAATGATATAGCTCACTCTTTAGGAGAAAAAGAGAGTGCAATTAATGATGTAATTAGCTTAGCTAATTATTGTGAAAAAATAGAAAATATGCTATCTCAAAAGGGATTTATTTTTAATTGGGAATCTCAAAATAATTTATTAAAAAGATAAAATAGTTATTACTTAGGTTTGATATAGAAATTTAAGACTTTCTTCAAAAAATTTTGAAGAGGGTCTTTTTTTTATTGTATTCAAAAACAGTTATGGTAACTACTCAGCTGTGAGTTTTTACAAAAAATAAAAAATAGCCAAATAGAGGG
>JAHHTB010000197.1 GCA_020024855.1 Fusobacterium sp. | reverse complement strand
TAATGAGAGTTAAAACTGGAATAGTAAGAAGAAGAAAACATAAAAAAGTTTTAAAAGCTGCTAAAGGATTCAGAGGTGCTTCTGGAGACGTTATAAAACAAGCTAAACAAGCTACAATGAGAGCTGCAGCTTATTCTACAAGAGATAGAAAAGTTAAGAAAAGAAAAATGAGACAATTATGGATCATAAGAATTAATGCAGGAGCAAGAATCAATGGATTAACTTACTCTACATTAATGAACGGATTAAAAAGAGCTGGGATCGTATTAGATAGAAAAGTTCTTGCTGATATGGCTCTAAACAATGCTGCTGAGTTCGCTAAATTAGCTGAAACTGCAAAAGCTGCTCTATAATTATTGAAAGATAATTGTAATTAAGATAAGACAGGGAGATAATCTTTCTGTCTTTTTTTACAGAAGTAAAAATAAAAGGAACTAATTACTTAGTTCCTTTTTTCATATTTTATTTTTTTATAATAAGGTTAAATAATTTTTCAGCAGCTTTTATTGGTCCTTCATGTTCTTTTCCTTTTATTCCTAACATTGTTCTGATCTGTCCAACAACGATTTTATCCTCATACATCTTATTGAAGAATTTATCAATAAGAATATCAGTTTCTTTTTGTTTTTGAACAGGTCCAAATGGGTTAGCAAAGTAAGAAGTAACAAGTCCTTTTTCACTAGTAGTTCCCTTAGCCATTCTTTTTCCTGCTACAAATACTTCTTTAGCTTCTTCAGGAGATTTAAAGAATTCTAATTCTTCTCCTTCTTCATAGTTGTTAGCATATAAGAAGTATTCAACAGGGAAACCGTTCATAATTGTGTTGTAAGTTGAAATAGGAATAACGATTCTTGAGTTTATTTTATTAGGATTCATAAAAATACTTCTATCCATTTGTTTGTAAGCATAACCTGAATCAAGGTCATCAAGTCTTACGAAAGCTCCGATTTCAGTTCCGTATCCTAAAATTTTTCCATCTTTAATTTTTAGAACTCCCATATCATCAAAGATAACTTTCATTTCTTTTACATATTCTTCACTAAGAACTCTAAAAGCCTCAAGACTTTCTGATTTACCAGCACCACTATCTCCCATAATCACAATGTTGAAACTATCTCCTGTTTTCATAGTAACATTAACCATAGCTCCGTGAATAGGAAGTCCACCTTGTTCAATCATTTTAAGGTTATGAAGAGTAAGAGTCATTTTCTTAACATATCCAAAGTAATCTATATCTTCGCTATAATTTATATATCCAACCATGATGTCATTTATCTTATCGTTATAGAAAAGAGTTTTCATCTTAGGGTCAAAATCTCTTGCTCCATATACAAAAACAATATCAGGTTTTTTATTAATATACTCTTCTTCTTCAGCAAGTTCAAAAAGGTTTGAAAGTGTAACTCCTTGTGCCATGAAATCTTTATTAAAATATATGAATGCAAGTAAAGAACCTACTTTTGCAGGATAGCAAAGCCAGTCTTCAGAGTTTAGGTACATTCCTTCAATAGGGTTTTCATTTACCTCTTTAAAAATACCTTTTCTTGTATTTTGTTTTGGATATGTAATAAATGGAGGTTGTAAAATTACAGAATTTATAAAGTTTACTTTTTCAAGAGCATAATATTCTTTAGGAATATTCCAGTTGACATTACTTACAATAACTCCAAGATTTGCTCCAGCAGGAAGTTGTCTGTAAACTCTATGTTTTGTTCCCATAACTGTTTCTTCTATTTTTCTATATGTAGTAAGTATTAGGTTAGTAAAATTATTCATAGAATTAAAGAAATTTGCATTTTGAAGACCTGCTTCAAATTTTTTATTTCTTATAATAGCATATCTTTCAAAGTGTCTCCAATAAGTATAAAGCTCCTCTATAAATTCAATAACAATATCTTTATTACTAAAGAAAGAAATATATCTTTCATCAAGTTTTTCAAGGGATTCAATATCAAAAACTATAAGAAGTTTGAAAAGACGTGTAACTTCTTCAGTAATTTCTTTTTCTCCTGCAAGAGATTTAAGATGTCTATACACTTCTGTATCTTTTTTAGTTATTTTTAGAATATAAGAGTTAAGGATTTTTCTAAATCCAACACTACTTAAAAGTTCGTCAGATGTCGTACAAAATTTAGCAGTAAAGTTAAGCATAACACTATTTCTATTGATTGAAAATTCTTGTTTCAAAATAATCTCCTCCTAAATATCTATTTGTTAAATTTTTTTATAGATTGAACTATAATTTCTGGTAATTTTTTTATTTTTTCACATGGTACACTACAAAGTGCAACTCTTATTCCTCCAGCAATAGGAAGAACAAAAACTTTTTTTGTTTTTAAATCATCAATTATTTCTTTTGCATTTTCTTTTAATGGGATTGTTATAAAAAATCCACTTCTAAAAGGACAAGTTATAAGTCCGAATTTTTTAGATTCTTCTAAAAATATTTCAGCACGTTTTTCAAGAAGAACAATTTTTTCTTCACGTTCATCTTCCACTTTTTTAAGAAGTTTTTCATTGCTATATATATCAGCAAGAAGTTTCATTCCACCTCTTGTTGTATTTGACCAGCTTGTACGACAAAGGAAAGTAGAGGCTATATCAAATTCTTCTATTATTTTTTTATTAGAAGATATAGCAACTTGAGCTCCAACTCTAAGTCCATAGCTTGTAAATGATTTTGACATACTAAATGCCATGATTACAAGAATATCTTCAGGAAGTCCATTAAAAAGAGTCATATATTTTCTTGAATTTACAGAACCTCTAAAGTCATAGTCTATATATGCTATATCATTTAGAAGAATAATTTTTCCATACTGACTTGCTTCTTTTAAAATTTCTATTACTTTTTTCCATTCTTCTAAAGAAAGAGAATAGCCTGTTGGATTTTGGCAAGGATCATTTATAACAACTAAAACTTTTTTTTGTGTTTTAGCCATTTCTAAAACTTTTTTTGAAAAATCTAAAAGGTTAAATGAATCTCCATCAAATAAAGAATAAGTTTCAAATTTTAATCCATTTGCACTAGCTAAATGTTTGTAGGCTTCCCACATAAATTCAGGAAGAAGAACTGTTTCTCCACAATCCATATAAGCTTTAAGAGTATTATGAATAGCTCCAGTACCTCCAGGAGTTGCAGTTACTCCTATAAAAGATTTATCAAAAGTATCTTTATATACATCAAAAACATTTTCTTTTACAGCTTCTTTATATTCGTTACTTCCACTTATATCAGAAGCATATCCAAATAATTCATTAGCTGGAAGATTTTTGTAATAATTTTCAA
The DNA here is from genome assembly GCA_020024855.1 of Fusobacterium sp. GTDB lineage: Bacteria > Fusobacteriota > Fusobacteriia > Fusobacteriales > Fusobacteriaceae > Fusobacterium_B. The sequence continues at coordinate 152 of JAHHTB010000197.1, read as the reverse complement.
CTGCATTTAAAACAGAAAGATTTTCATTTTCACCATAAAAAGTTCCAATTGTAGAATTTATAACATTTTCTTTTCCAAATTTCATTTCAGCTTCTTTAACTTCTCTTGATATTTCAAAAACTCCTTTTCCAAGAGCTTTTCCAATCATTCTG
>JAHHTB010000196.1 GCA_020024855.1 Fusobacterium sp. | reverse complement strand
ATAAAATTTTCAGCTTTCTCATCTTTTTTTAATATCTTTAAAAAATCAACAATAATTTTTGAACAATTATTTTTTAAATCTCCAGATATATGAAAAAAAGGTATTTTTGAAATAAATTTTAAATACTCTTCTTTAGAAATAGTTCTCCAATTTTTGCTCTTTCTTATATAGTATCTTATTCCACCATCACAAGAGGCTGTAATCTTTAACTTATATCTTATTTCATTTTCAAAAAGTACAAGTTTTATCGTTGTAAAATCTTCTCCATCATAAATATCCTCTTTCTCTAACTCTTTGTCATTAAAAATAAATGCTAGACAAGAAATAATATTATTTACACCCTCAGAACTTTGCCCCAAGAAAAGCATTAAATTTTCAAAACGTAGATTTATATTTTTTATTTCTCTCCAATTTTTTATAGATAAAAATTTTAGTTCCATAGAAACCTCCATTTCTTAAAAGATAACTTTATTTATTTTTTATTCTATGATAATATTACTTTATAAAGCTAAAAATTTCAAAAAAATTTTAATGGAGAAAATAAAATAAATGAAAAAAATATTATTATCTTTTCTTTTAATTTCAGTATTAAATAATGTTTATGGAGAAAACTTACAAATTCAAAATAATTTTAATAATGAAAATTTATTTCTTAATTCTATTCCTAAAAATATAGGAATAAACTCAAATGAAAGTAAATATTTTTTCCTATATAATAGTTTTGATTTAAAAGAAAAATTAGATTATAGAATTTTTAAAATGGCATTGAATGGATATTATAAAATTCAAAATAAAAAAACCAATTATTTAATAATTACAGATTATTCAAAGATTTCTAGTGAAAAAAGATTTTTCATATTAAATATGGAAACTTTAAAATTAGAAGACTACACCTATGTTGCTCATGGTAAAAATAGTGGAGCTGATTTAGCAGTTAGCTTTTCTAATAAATTAAACTCATATAAAAGTTCTGTCGGATTTTATTTAACTGGAAAACCATACAATGGACGTTATGGCTATTCTTTAAAACTTTATGGGCTAGAAGAAGGATATAATTCAAATGCTTTTAAAAGAGGAGTAGTTATTCATGGAGCTTCTGCCTCTGAACCTAACTACATAAATAAATTTGGTTTTCTTGGGAGAACAGAAGGGTGTCCTGCTGTACCAAAATCTATTAATAAAAAAATAATAGATAAAATAAAAAATGGTTCTGTTTTATTTATCTATGGAAACGATACAAAATATTTAAGAGATAGCAAATTTATAAAATAATAAAAACGAACATATTGGAGGTTTCTATGATAATCTTAAAATTTTCTTTATTTATTATATTTGGTATAGCTCTTCGTACTTTAAAAAATAAAGTAAGTAGTATTTATGAAAGAAAAACAGGTTTTCCTGTTTTTGCTCCAGAATATTCAAGAACAGTTCTTCTTGCATTTATTTTTCTTTTTTTTAGTTTTGCATATTATGCTCTTAAACCTACAGACACACTTTCTATTTTTATGCTAGCTTTATTTGGTTTTTCAGCAATACTTATACTTACATATAAAGCCTATAGAAAAACTAATCTTAAATATGCTATCATTGCTTTTCTTTTATATTTAGCATTTCTTATAATTTTAATTTTAATAGTAGGTACAGGTTTTTATTTAACATATTATGAGATGATGAATAGACATTTTTAAAATAATATTCTCTTCTTAAAAATTTGGCTCTTTATTAAATAGTGTTGGTAAAAAACTATTACCTTTTTATTTGTAATAGTTTTTTACCTCTATTCTTAATCTACTTTCTTAAATTCTTCAATAAAATCAATTAAATAATTAGTAACATCATTTAACATATTTTTTCCAAATTCAACATTTGAATCTTTTGGATTTAAATTTCCAACCCAGCCATCTTCAACTATTTCTTTCATATTTTTTAAAATTTTTACACTTCCATTTTTAAAAGTTGCATTTATAGAATCTAAAAATTTTATATTTTCTGAAATATTTTTGATTTCTTGATTTTTTAATAAGTTTAACTTTACTGTCCCCTCTTTTATAGCCATTACTGCACTAGTTTCTTGTTTATCAGCATGACCACCTTTATAAATCGGATTTAATTCCCCTGCTAATCTCCACCAATCTATTACAACTATATTCATATTTTCAGATAATATTGTTCCTACATCTTCTATTGCTGGAGTATTCCCACCATGACCATTTATTATAATTAGCTTTTTTACTCCATCTTGTTTAATTTTTTCTATTATTTTATATAAAATATTAAAAAGTCCATTATACCCAATATCAAAAGAACCAGGAAAACCTTTATGATAAGGACAAACCCCATATGGAATGGTTGGTAAAGAAATTACATTTTCTATATTTTCTATCTGTTCACAAAGATATTTAGGAATGATATAATCTGTTCCTAATGTACTATGTGAACCATGTTGTTCTATACTTCCTATTGGTAAAATAAAAATAGGATTATTTTTTATACTCTTTTCTAATTCTTTCCATGTTAAATCTTCTATTTTCATAATTAAACTCCCAACTATTAATTTATTCACCAAAATATTTATCAGCTAATTTATCAAGTTCACCAGAATTAAATCTTCTTGTCCTTTAGGAAAAACTATTGCTATTCCTTTACTTTCATTATCTTCTATTCTTCCTATTTCATATAATTTAGGATTATTTCCTAAATATTCATTTTTAACCTCTCCAGAAATAATAATTGCATCTATCTTTTGAGAATTTAAATCCATTATAGCACCTGTAAAAGAATTATAAAGTACTACATCTGCTCCCTCTATCTGTTTTGCAAGAGTTTCTTGAAGTGTTCCTAGCTGAACTCCTATTTTTTTATTTTTTAAATCCTCTACTTTTTCAATAGGATTAGATTTATTTGCAATTGCTATCTGTCTTCCAACATAATACTTTTCACTAAAATCTACAAATTTTTTTCTTTCATCTGTTGGTGTAAGACCTGTTAAAATATCTACTTTTCCTGTTTCCAATGCAGGAATTAAACCTTCAAAACTCATATTAGTATATTCTATTTTATATCCTAAATTTTCAAATATTTTAAATACAACATCAATAGAAAAACCTGTTACTTTATTTCCTTCTAAGTATTCATAAGGTTTATATTCTGCATTTCCACCTATTCTTATTACCTTTTCATTTTTACTACTTCCACAACCTCCTAAAAGAACTATTAATAAAATTGTTAAAACTAATAAAACTTTTTTCATAAACATTCCTCCTAATAAATTTTTATAAAAAAAATACCAGCCTTACAGACTGGTATAAATTACAATAAAAAAATCTACATTAAAATAGTTTTCTTATTTGAGTATACTCTCTCTAAGGAAAATAAAATTAAATATTAAATTTTGTAATTTAATTCTCCTTAACATGACGTACACTCCTTTTTTATAATTTTTACAATTATATTACTTTCTTTTTTAGAAGTCAATACTTATTTTAAAAATCTCATAATTA
>JAHHTB010000195.1 GCA_020024855.1 Fusobacterium sp. | reverse complement strand
TAATGCTATAACATTAAGGTTATTTTTAATTTATTTTTTATATAGTTCTTATTTATAAATAGGAATTATTTCTTCCTCTTCATCATATCTTTGACTTTCTTTTGATTTATCTACATAATCCATATAATACTTTTTTGTTTTAGGAATTGTACAAAATACTTTTTCTCCTGGATTTATTATTTTTCCCTCTTGAATAAAAATTGCACCACTTAAAAAATCAAGTATTCTTTGTTGTAGTTCTGCCTCAAGACCAAAAAGATTAACATGAACTATTTTGTCTTTTTTTATATATTCAATACATTTCATACACTCTTCAAATCTTGTAGGTTTAAAAAATACTATATCATAATCCATAAAAACGCCCTCCTTGAACTGTTCTTATTAAATTTTAATATTATTCTTTGTTTTTTTCAAGAAAATTATTATTATATTTTTTCTGAGATTTTCTTAATGATTTCATCTTCAGTAAGAGATGTTGTAAATCCAGCAGCTCTTTTGTGTCCACCACCACCAAAGATAGATGCCACTTCATTTACATCAATCATCTTTTTACTTCTCATACTTCCTTTTATCTTGCCATCTTCTATCTCTCTTAAAAATACAGAAACATCACAATCTTTATATTCAAGAAGATTTTCAACTATTCCATCTGTTTCCCCTTTTTTAATATTTTCCTTTTCAATAAAATCTCTTGTTAAAGTAAAATATACAAGTTTCTTTTCAGGAATAATTTTCATTTCTAATAAAGATTTTCCTAGAGCTTTCATTGCTCCTAGAGATTTATTTTTATATACCTCATCTGCAATTTTAACCCTATCTATTCCTAAATCTATAAGTTCACCACCAACATAGAAAGTGTCCTTTGTTGTACTTTCATATTTAAAGTTTCCTGTGTCAGTAATAACTCCTGTATAAATTGCCTCTGCTGATTTTTTATCAATAGGAAAATTAAGCATATCTCTTAGGATAAAAAATATTATCTCACTTGTTGAAGAAGATTCTCTCACTATATTTAAATCTCCAAAAAGTGGGTTGCTTAGATGATGATGATCAATATTTACCACAAAGGCATCTTTTTTAAGTTCTCCCACCTTACCAATTCTTTCAAATGTTGCTGAATCAACTGTTATAAATAAATCAGGATTTAAATCTTTTTCAACATTTTCAAATTTTTCAATAAGATTACTTCCCTCTAAAAAAATCATATTATCAGGGATAGAATCTTCTAATATAAATCTTATACTTTTATCACTATACTTATTTCTTAAAGCTAATAATAGTCCTAATCCACTTCCAACTGCATCTCCATCAGGATTTATATGAGAAGTAATAACTATATTTCTACTCTCTTCCAATTTTTTTAAAAACATATACACCTCTTTCTAAAATTCATCTGAGAAAATTTCTCTTTTTTCTTGTTCAGTCATTCTTGATAATCCATCATTAAAAGCATGTTCTGCATTGTGTCCCAATCTTTTTGCCATAAGATTCATTACAACAATTTCAACCATGGCAGCAGCATTTCTACCTGAAGACATATAAAGTTCTGCCTTATACACTTCTTTATCAAGAATAACAGCTTTTCCACTCATGTAATTTATAGAAGTCAAATAATTTTCTGTTGTCTGCTCTTTAATCTCTATTACAGCATCAAGTCTTTTCTTTATTCTTACAGCACCTAAACCATAAAGAGTTTTTATATCTATTATACCAAGTCCTCTTATCTCCATAAAATATGGTAAATTTGCTGCTCTACCAACTACATCTCCATTTGAACGTTTTTTAAATTTTACCATATCATCAGCAATAAGTCTGTGACCTCTGTGTATTAACTCAAGAGCAGTTTCACTTTTTCCTATTCCACTTCTTCCTGTAAGAAGAACACCAAATCCATACATCTCTACAAATACACCATGCATAGAGATTGATGGAGCAAAATGTTGTTCTAAATAAGTGTTAAGCTTTGCTATTATAAGAGATGGTATCTCCTCTTCCGACTTAAGAAGTACCTTTCTTGTTTTATTTACAAGTTCCATTATGTATCTTGGTACTTCCATTTTTCCACAGATTACAATAGCTGGAAATTCATAACTAAAAAATCTTTCAAGATTCCTCATTCTTGTTTCTTTATCAAGACTATTTAAATATTTTACTTCAACAATAGTAAAAATTTGAAGTCCATTATTTTCATATGGAGCTTCATCTAAATCAAAATATCCTGAAAGAGCAAGAGCTGGTCTGTGAATACTTGTATCTTTCAAATATCTATCTTCTGCTATATCTTCTCCTGCTAATATTTCAAGTTTATTTTCAGTAGCAAACATTTTTACTGAAAGAATATCTTCGTTCACGGCTTCCCCTCTCTCTCTTCTCTGTCTATTTTTTTCAATAAGTTTTTTAGATTCATTTAAAAAATATTTAGCTGAATTTTCTCCCATAGCCTTAAGTCTATAGTTTATAGCTGCTGTTTCTATTATTACTGCTAAGTTTCTTCCCTTTCTTGCAGGAAGGGTTATTTTAGGAAGTTGATATCCAAGTATATCCTCACGGACATCATCTATACCAAGCCTATCATAAAATTTTTTCTCCTGCCAAACTTCAAGCTCTATTATCATATCAACTTTTTTTACAGGTCTTGTTGATTTTATTCCAAAATAATTTGTGATATTTATATTTTCTTCCTCATGCATCTCAAGAAAATAATCTTTTTCTGGAAGAAGTTCTGCCTTACTATTCATTCCTGAAAGTCCATTATCTGTTTCCTTTAAATTAAGTCTAGCATCAGTTATAAATTTATGTCCTCTTTCTAAAAGTTCTACTGTTGCTCCTATCTTAAGTTCATCAGGACCTCTTAAAAGTATTCCTATTCCATACACCTCAAGAAGTATATGTTCATCTAACATTCCCTCTCTACCTAAAGCATTTCTAAGATAAAAATTAAGTTCTCTTATAAATTTTGTAGCCCTCATATTACATCTTAATATAACTTTTTTCTTTTCCTTTGCCACTTCAAGAAGAAGTTTATGGTCTGCAACCTGTGAACTTAAAACCATAGCTGGAAAAGGATAAGAAAAATATTTCTCAAGAATTTTTCTTTTTTCATTTTGGCAAATTCTTGAAAGATATCTACTCTCTCTTGCTCCCATAACGTGAATAGCTGTTTTTAGTTCTAGTGCATCTTTTGAGAAAAATCCTGTAAGTTCATAACCTGACCTGTATATCTCATTTTTATGAAGAGACTGTTCTAAATCTCCATCAGCAAGGACTTCCAAATTAAAATATTTTATAATTTCTTTAAGAGTTACTCTCTTTTCACTAAATTCCATCTGTAACCCCCTTATTTTTTCTTACTTTTTTCTTTGTAAAAATCTTCTTGTCTAGGTTTGTAATTTTCATCTATATCTTTTAATATAAGTTCTTTTCTACTTATCTTTTCATATCTTAAAACTTTTACCTCTTCTAATAGTTTTGTTTCCTTATACAAACCAGCTCCTAGTACTATAAAAA
>JAHHTB010000194.1 GCA_020024855.1 Fusobacterium sp. | reverse complement strand
AATATCATTTGTTTATTTCTTCCAAGTCGGTCTAATGATTTTATGTATAGCACATCCCCTTCTCTAAGCATCCTTTTTAAAAGTTGATACTCAGGTCTTTTAAAATCTTTTCCACTTGCAACTTCTAGAAATATGTACTCTTCTTCAATACCTATTTTTTTAGCTTCTACAATTTGTCTTTCTAATGTCTGGTCTTTTGTACTTATCCTTGCGTAAAAAAACTTTCTCATAACCTTTTATCCTTTCAAGTGTCATTTTCTATTTCAATAAGTATACTATCATTTTGAAATGTTGCAAATAGAAATTTGTCGAATTTTTGAATATAGAAAAATAAAAAAAGAAGCCTTTTTCAAAAAGTGTACTTTTTGAAAGGGATTCTTTTAGTTTTTTCATGAATGGTAATTTTTTAAGTATAAATGGCATGTTTTCAAATAATTAGTTTAAATACATATAAATAAAGTTTGTTAATTAAAAAATGAAGAACTCTCGCTCTTCATTTTTTCTCTTACTCTTAAATTATAACTACATAATATTTCTTATTGTTTCAATCTCTTCTATCGTTAAATCTGTAAGATCGCTTATAGTTTCGTTATCCATTCCCTTTAATATAGCTTTTTTGGCTATTTCTATAGCTTTCTTTTTTTCACCCGCTTCTTTTCCTTCTTCAATAAGGCTCTTTCCTAATTCAGTCACTCTAAGTTCCTCCTTTACCTTTTCTAAATCTTTACCACTTAAAAATTTATTAGCAAAAGCATATAAAATAGATTCCATATCTCTTTTATATGGACTAGTTATTTCTTTACTTAACTTTATAGCCTTTAATATCTTTTCGCTTTTATCCATTTTTCCACCCATAACTGGTGTAAATGTAAGTTTTATAATATCTTGTTTATCTATATCATTCCCACAAGATAACTTCTCTATTATTTCATCAAACACTTTATCTCTATCTTCATTAATCATAGATATAGCATTTACCTTATAAGTGTTCATACCGCAATTATATTCACTAACAGGATTTTTTATATCGCCTGAGTAAACAACATATGTAGTAACCTTCTTTTTAGTTTGATGGTTAAGTAGCGCTTCATAAGTTCTAAATCTCATTAAATCTTCTACTCCTTTATTAGTCGTTTGGAATTCGAAATGTATGTAACTATCATCTTCCATTAAGAAAGTATAATCCATATACATATTCTTACTGTCTAAAACAACTAATTCAGTTGGACCAATATCTTTTACTTTTTTATCTATTCCAAAGAACTTAAGACCTTCTTCAGCAAAAATATCCATTGCTCTTTTCATTATAAAATCTTCATAATTTGGCTTTTTCATTAGTTCACAGCCTTTAATTAATTATATCACCTTATTTCTTAAAATACCTACCAAAACATGTCCATTTCTTTCTTATGAGCTACATCTTCTTTTTCTTCTAACTTATATTCAAGAATTTTATTATTCAAACAACCTTTGAAAAACTTATAGGAACTAACTTTAATAATTTCTACATCATCTCTCTCCAAAGTTATAGATACTGCATCATCAAAAGCTTTTTCCATGTATTCGTTTTTAAAATCAATATTTCTAAAATCCTTCTTAAAACTTCTTAAAGTCCCCTTAGTAAATATATCTTCATCTGGAACTAAAAACTCAAATTCACTAATTTTATCATTATCTACATTGTCACTAGAAATAGCATAGTTTGATTTAAATGTTCTCTCTTCTTTATTATCAAAAATAGCATTATCATTAGTAACTTCAACTTCTTTAACTACTAAACTTGGTATGTCTGCTATAACATCTTCATTAGTAAAATACTTTCTCTTGTCCAAATCTTTAACGTAAAAATCAATAGAATCAACTTTTCTCCCAACTTTATTTTCCTTAAAATCTATCTCAAAACAGCCCATATCAACTAATGACTTTATTGCAGGTAGTATAACCCTACGTTTAAAGGTATTGTAATCTTCATACTTACCTTCTAGGTTAAGATACATCTTTAATTCTTCTACTGAATATGTAATAACACTCTTCGTTCCTGACCATAAACGAAGTAGATCATATAATCTTTGAGCATAATAATTTCCAAGTCCAAATAAAACAGCTAAATTGTTTGGTGTATATCCATTTTCCAAATAATTTTGTATTAAACTATAAATTTTTTCAGATGCTTCAATATGAAAAGTCTTAGACTTCTCATCATATTCAAAACCATTTATAAATCCATACTCTCCCCACGATATATGACCATTATTTTTTTCTTTAATGAAATAGATTGGCTTTTTTCTCAATCCACTTAATATTTCTTCTATACTTCCTTTTGTTCTATCTTTAGATTTTTTTATAATTTCCTTAAATTCGTCATGTGTTATTTCACAGGATAAAACCCCATTTGGAGTTTTTTGTAATTTATATAAAAGCATTAAAAATATTCTATTTTCAATTAATGATAAATTGTACTTTGCTTGAACTAAAACATTATTTTTCATTAAAATTTTTGGTGGTACTTCATTATTAATTTTTTTTATCATTTGATATACTCCTTATGAAAATATATAAGATAATTTTAATGTTATATTATATATTTTATTCCGTCAATTTATTTTATTTGTATGTTTTTATACTTCCCACTTGACGGAATAAGTTTCCCATCTGACGGTTTTTAATTTCCTAAGTGACGGAGTTAGAGTTCCTACTTGACGGTTTTAATTTCCCAAGTGACGGAATAAACTTCCCACTTGACGGTTTTAAACCTCTAATCAATAGAATTTCCAAAGGTTTGAGCTATGTCTAAATACTTTAAATACTATTAAATAATTCTTTTAAATACAGTAAAGACTAGTAAAGGTAATTTTTCTGTTCTAATCTGTCCTATTTTCAAATACAATACTTTATTTATAACTATAAAATGTGCAACAAAAAATTCACTTCGTTTGAGCGAATATGTCTGCGAATCACTTCATGTCGCCAACGACTTAGTCCGTTGCTCAAAAGCTTTTTTACGCTCAAAACATATAATATTGATATAAGTAAATTTAATGAAGTATCTACAAATTTTTAGTAATCATAATTCAATTAAGCGCAAAAAAGACACATATTCTTATGTGCCTATTATTAATATAAAGATATCGCATTTTTAAAACTTTCAAATTCCCTTTTCATTTTTTCTAAATCTACATTATCTCCAACATCTTCTATAAACTTAAAATCTAGAAGCAACTTTATATTGTTATTTAAATCCTCTCTTGTCCACCCCTTAGGCTCCATAAGCTCATATATATACTTTACATCTATTCCATCTTCAAAATTCGATATAAGGGCATATACAAGTCTATTATCTATATTTAATACATTAACTAAACTATCATTTACCATAACAACATTATTAATGTTTTTATACATTAAATCTATTCTGATATTTTTAACTACCATATAATCACCCTTTTCAATATTTAATTTTAATTCATAACTCTTCTTATAAGGTCAATTTCCTCAATAGATAAGTCCGTAAGATCTCTTATAGTT
>JAHHTB010000193.1 GCA_020024855.1 Fusobacterium sp. | reverse complement strand
GATAATAATTTTGATTTAAATGTTTTAAGTATTGAAGGAGAAAGAAAATGTTAAATGATTACTGTAACAATGATAAATGTCCAAGTAGATATAAATGTCCAATTTATGTCTTTCTAAATGAGAAAGTAACTAATAAATTTTTCTTTAGGAAACAAGATCCTAAAAATTGTAAGCATGGGAGAAAATAGAAATGTTAAAAATTCTTTGTATAGATTACTATGATTATGATGATTATGTTGTACTTTCATCAAATGATAAATTAAGATTAGAAACTTTTTTAAAAGAGAACGGCTGTAAAATTGAAAGAGAAATAGAAGTTGGAGATACTTTTTATCCAACTTCTGATAGATTTGAAGCTTGTATTTTTAAGATAATTTAAATATAAAAAATGAAAAAATTAGAATTTTAAATTTTATAACTTATTTAAAAATAATACTTTAAAAGTTTTTCCCACGCGTGGGAAAGATATTAAACTTAAAGGACATTGAAAACTGAATATTACTGAGGTTTCCTAAAAATAAGTTTATGGAGTTAGTAGAGTATAATAAAAATATCTTGACTTTCTTGTGACAAGGTTGTATAATTATCTTGTGACAAGAAAAAAGGAGAAACTTATGGAAAAAAGAGATTTAAATATTTCTTTTTACAAAGCTGGTGGAACTTTAGCAACAAGATTAAACATTCCTATTCCTTGGGTAAAAAAAATGGGACTTACTCCTGAAGAAAAAGGAATAGAACTAATCTTTGATGAAGAGAAAGAAGAAATCATAATTCGTAAAAAGAAATAAAAAAAATCCCTACATAAACCTTTTTAAAGTCTACATAGGGGTTTTGTAGTACAATAAGTACCATCGCAAGTATATTGTACTACACTAACTCCATAAAATCAAATATTTTTAGGAGGAAAAGTATGGAAATAGCTATTCAAGAAAATAGAATGAAGTATAATAAAAATATCTTGACAATCGCAACGACATTTTATATAATTATATCGTAGCGATTAAGGAGGAGAAATAAAAAATAATATGGAAAAAAGAAATTTAAAAATTTCTTTTGGTAAAAGTGGTTCTGGAAGTATCTCACCTAAATTAAGTATTCCCAAATCATTTCTTGATAAAATAGGGATTACTCAAGAAGAGAGAGAGATTGAACTTTTAGTAAATGAAGATACTAAAGAAATTATTATCAGAAAGAAAAAATAAAAATCCCCTCCACAGCTACAAAAACTGTAAAGGGGTGCTGTATAGTATAATACAACCGTAGCAAGTTTATTATACTATACTAACTTCATAAAATCAAATATTTTTAGGAGGAGAAGTATGGAAATAGCTATTCAAGAAAATAGTAAGTATGGTTTAGTTGTTAGCAGTAGAGTAGTAGCAAAAGAACTTGGAAAAAGACATAAGAATGTAATTAGAGATTTAGAACAAATTTTAGTTGGCTCAGATTTGAGCCGATTAATACTTCCTAGTAATTATAAAGATAGTAAAAATAGAAACTACAAAGAATATCTTCTTACAAAAGACGGTTTCACTCTTTATATGTTTAATATTCAAGGTTATCAAGACTTTAAAATGGCTTATATCAGTAGATTTAATGAAATGGAAAAGAAACTTCAAAGAAAAGAACAACTTGCTATTAATTTTCAATCTGATGATTTTGAAAAAGATATTATCCAATTAAAAGCAAAAGCAAATGCTATGAAAAGAGAAATTTTAGAAAGAAGATTTATTTTAGATGAAAAATTACAACTTCTTGAAAAAACAGGTTTAACTAATCATATGGATGTTTATAGAGTAAATGGGAAAATATATATTTGTCAAGATTTATAAAAATATATTGCAGTATTATATCATATATGATATAATGTTTTTACAAGGAAAGGAGTATTATGTGGCAGGTTGAATTTTATGAAAAAGAAAATGGTGAAGTTCCAGTTAGTGATTTTTTAAAAAATATAGATACTAAAATGAGAGCTAAAGCAGTGAAAGAAATTCAAATTTTAAGTGAACATGGAAATAGACTAAGAGAACCTTATTCAAAACATATTCAAGATGGAATATTTGAATTAAGAATAAAATTTGCTTCTGATATATCAAGAATATTTTATTTTTTCTTTGATGGGGATAAAATAATACTAACAAATGGATTTATAAAGAGAACACAAAAGACACCAAAAGAAGAAATAGAAAAAGCTATTAAATATAAAGAGGATTATCAAAGGAGGTATTAATATGAAATTTAATGATTTTTTAAATGAACAATTAAAAGATCCTGAATTTAAAAAAGAATATGATTCTTTAGAAGTGGAATATGACATTATAAACCAAATTATTAAAACTAGACTAGAACAAAATCTTACTCAAGCAGATTTAGCAAAAAAAGTAGGAACTGCTCAATCAAATATATCAAGATTAGAAAGTGGAAATTATAATCCTACTTTAGAATTTTTAGAAAAAGTTGCAAACTCTTTAGGAAAAAAATTAAAAATAAGTTTTGTGTAATTAAATAAAAAAATAATTTTTAACTATTAAACCTCGGATAATATTCTGAGGTTTTTTTATTAGAAAAAATTAAAAATAGAAAAGTATTTAAATTAAAAAGGAGTTGTTTATGAATATAGAATTTAAAAAAAATATTCCTCAAATAAAAAAGATGTTTAGTGAAGGAAAAAGTTTAGAAGAAATTTCTGAAAGTTTAGGGCTTGGATCAAAAGGTTTATTAACTCAATTAAGAAAAAATTCTAATGATTTTTCTGATTTAAATTTTATTAAGAACAGATAAATTTAAATAAAAAATGGAAATTTTTTGTAACTTGATTTTTTATGAAACTATATATTATTTTTAGTAAATAATATAAGAACAAATTTAAAACTTGAAAAAAAATAACTTAATGATATAATAGAAAAAGAAATACTAATTTTAAGGAGGGATTTATGGAGATATTTTTCTCATATAATGATTTTGGTTTTAAAAAAATTTTGGATGATTTTGAAAATTCTAATTATATAAATATTGTTACATATAATATATCTTCTCCAAACTTTTTTAATAATTTATTAAGTTCATTAAAAAAATTAGAAAACAAATATATTAGAATAGTAACGAATATTCCTAAACGTTATCCTATGTATCGTTCATTTACTTTAAGAAGAGATGCAGATAGAATGATAAAAAAATATCTAGAAAATTTAGAACCAACCTCTTTTAAAAGTAATGTTGAAATATATTTTAACTTTAAAAATCATTCTAAAATATATTCAACAGATAATTATACTTATATTGGTTCTCAAAACTTCTCAGATCAAAGTAAAAATAATTATGAGGTGGGAATAATTCTTGATAATAGAGAAGAAAATAGAAATTATGGAGATAATTTTATTGAGGAACTCATTTATGATTCAAAAGATACTATTCGTTTTTATGGAACAAATATAGAAAAACTGAAAGAAAAAATACAAATATTTATAAAAAAAATATATAATATTATAGAAAATATTGATATTAAAATAGAATATTATTATACAGGATATGAGTTTATT
>JAHHTB010000192.1 GCA_020024855.1 Fusobacterium sp. | reverse complement strand
AGGAAAAAATGGCAAATAAACCAGTATTATTAATTGGATTAGGTGGAACAGGGAGTAAAATAGCAGCTAAGATTTACAACGAAATTCCAGAAGAAGAAAAGAAAAAAGTAGTAGTTCACATCTTTGATACAGATGTTAATGAAGTTTTAGGATTAAAAGCTTCAGATAGAACTATAATAAGTACAGATTTAACAGTAGAAAAATGCTTATTAAAAGATTATATGAAACAATGTAATGCAGATGCTTGGTTTCCAGTAGAATATCCTACTATTATGAAAACAAAATTTTCAGATGGAGCTGGACAGATTAGAGCTATCTCAAGATTAGCTTATATGGATGCTATAGCCAGCGGAAAATTAAAAGAATTAGAAAAGAAGTTACAAATTTTTTCACAATTAGATGGACATGATAATAATGATGATGTAAGAGTAATGGTAGTATCATCTTTAGCAGGTGGAACAGGGTCTGGAATATTTTTGCAAACAGCCTTATTTATAAAGGATTATTTTGAATCAAGAGGAAAGTCTGTAAAAATAAGAGGGGCTTTCTTACTTCCTGATATATTTGTAAAGACAGGAACAATTAGTGGAAGTAAAATAAATAATATTTATGCAAATGGGTATGCTTGTTTAAAAGAATTAGATGCAATATTGAAATCAACTATTGGAAATAAGAATGATGATAATATAAATATTCAATTAGCTTATAAACCTGGAATGGCTGATGAAAAAGTATCAATAGCTCCATATGATTTAACCTTCTTATATGATTATGAAAATGTAGATGGGAAACATTTAGCAAGTTTTGAGCACTATAAAGACCAAATATCAAAAGCACTATATTTACAATTATTTAGTGATATAGCTGGAGCTAGTGAATCAGATGAAATAAATATGTTGAGTGGAATAGTTGAAAAAGATGGAATGGCAAGATATGCAAGTGCAGGAGTAGCAACATTAGTGTATCCATATAAAGATGTAGTAGATTATAGTACTTATAAATTAGCTTCTGAAAAAATGGGAGAAAACTGGTTAAAATTAGATAATATTTTTAAACATGAGCAAGAAGAAATAGATAATTACAAAAAACAAGGAATTCATAGAGAGCCATTAAAGAAGTATGTTAGAATAAATGAGATATTTGATAATGAAGTACAAAATGATAACATTTTTTTTAAAAATTTAAATAGAAGTTTACATATAATAAATAAAGAAGGTGAACTAGGAGAAAAGAAAACAACAGAGTTTATTAAAAATGTAATTCAAAGAGTAGAAGAAGATATAGAAAATGCTAAAGAGTATAAAGATTTTAAATTGTACAGAACACCTACTGAAAATCTTTTTGCAAAAGCAGATGATATGCGTAATGAGGTAGAAGCTTTTGAATCTCATCTTAATAGATTTAAAAAAATAGTTACAAATAGTATAGATGATAAGAAAAATTTAATTTCGAATAATATAATACCTATACATATTATTGAAGATAATGACATTAAAAGATTTAAATATCAACTTGCTTATTGGGTATTAGGAGAAAAGGATGGAGAAGCTATGCATCCTATTGTAAGTAGATATTTCTTGTGTGAATTAAAACAAATATTAATGGATAAAGTAAGAGTTTTAAATGAAGAAACAGAAGATTTACATAGATTGATGGAGCAATATATAAAAGATTTTGGTAAAGATAAGAGTGCAAGTGAAGTAGCAGCTGAGAAGGTACAAAATTCTGGCGGATTTTTTGGAATGTTTAAAAAAGAGTATAAAGTTTTTGCAGAAGAATATAATGAAAAAGCAAGTAAACAATTCAAGAGAATAGAGGAATATGGATATAAAAAAATATTATTAGGTATATTTGAAGATATTCTAAAAAGTGTAGATGATTTGATAGAAAATGGAGAAGAACCGTTTTTTAGAGCATTGAGAGATATTATAACTGATTTTTCACTAAGAGCAGACAATTTAGAAAAACAGCATGAAGATAGAATAGATGTGAGTAAGATTTATGTTCTAGCTGGAGCAGATAGTAAGATAAAACTATATGAAGAGTTAGCACAAAATATAGATGTAGATAATGTATTAAAAAATACTTATACTGGAATTTTTATGGAGAAATACAAAGAGTTTGTTTCAAGAAGAAAAAGAGAAATTAGAAGAGTGACAATTTCTTCAAAAGAAAATTATAAAAATAAAATATTAGAAAGTTATAAAAATAAGATAGAAGAGAGCAATATTTTAGATTTTGATATTATTACTGCTCTAAGAAAAGAATTTGAGTATGAAGGATATGATTATATAGCACAAAAAGATAAATTAGAGGATATAGTAAGAAATATCAAAAATAGAGCTAAACCATTTATGTTAAATTATGGAGAGGATCAATTTAAGGCTTGGGGATTAAATCCAGAAGTGTTAAGTAATTTATCTGAAGATGAGATAGAAAAGTTATTTGGAGACGTGAATGAAAGAATAACAAATAAAGGATTTTCTAAATACGAGATAATAAGATATACATCTATATTAGGATTAAAGGCTCAAGAATTCAATAAGTTCTCTTCTGGAGATAGTCAAGGTTTGAGAGTACCTGGTGTATATTTTGAAGCTTATAAAGAGAAAATAGATAAGTTAAATAGAAATGAATCTGCAATAACTCCACATCTAGATAAGAGATGGCACTTTGTAAACTATATGCCAGATATTAATGATACTGAAGCTATGAAGGATAAGAATTCAATAATTAATGGCTTTGTAAATGGACTTCTATTTGGAAATATAATTATAAGAAAGAAAGAAGGAACAAATATTTGGGTATTTAAAGATATCAATGGAAATGCTAAAGAGATAAAGAATGGAGAGAGGGAGCTTAGAGCCGAGTATCCTAACTTATTAGTAGGACTAGGAAATAATCCATTTATAGTAGATGAAATTCAAAAAGTAATGAAAGATAAAAAAGAAAAAGATTTTAATATATTTAGTAGGGAATTAGAAAAACACCTATATATAAATTTAGCAAGAGTAGATGCTCAAAATTTAGTGGATATACTTATAAAATATGTAGTTCAAACTGAAAAAGCCAAAGAGAATGAAGCTAAAGAGAAAATTATAGAGATTTTAAATAATTTTATGGATAGTTCTAAGGAATATATAAAAGAGTATTATGGAGTAACAAAAAATAAAACTGCTATAGAAGTATTTACTAAGTTTATCTATATTATTTTAAATAATTCATCAGAGTTTAAAAATAGTGATAAAGGAATAGATTTTATTGATGATATTGCTCAAAGAATATTTACAAGAGTTGAAAATGAATTAAATAATATAGGATTATCAGCTAATAAATATGAGTTAGAAGAATTAAAATTTGATGATTTAGTAAATTTTATCAAAGAAAGAAATTAAAATAATTAAATAAGAGAGATTAGAAATTCTAATCTCTCTTATTCTAAAGGCGAAAATATGATTACATTTTTAGTTAATTTAAGTACAGAAAAAATTAGTGAAAGTATAATGAAAATTTATCTTTATCCATATTTAAAAGAGAATAAATTAAGAATAATAG
>JAHHTB010000191.1 GCA_020024855.1 Fusobacterium sp. | reverse complement strand
TTAAACAGATTTGTGAGGTTAGAGGATTAATTTTTTTATTTTTAATGCATATTCCAGTAGTGAAAAAAATATATAGAAAATATGGGGAATACTTAAATAAAATTTTTGGATTAAAAGTAGCAAAATATGCGATTAAGAATCAAGTTGATGCAGTAATAATGTATGATACAACAGCTTTTTCATGTTTTAAATATCTACAAGAAAATGCACCAAATATTATCAGAATTTTAGATATGTCAAGCAATAGCTCTAATAAAAGATTAATATTTTATGAAGAAGAAATAAAAAAGAATAAAGATATAGAATTATTTAAAGAAAATAAACATTTATGGAATTTAAAATTTCAGGAAAGAAATAAAAAAGAATTGGAGTTAACAGATTATTGTTTAGTAGCATCAAATTTTTCATATCAAAGTATTCTGAATAATGGAATAAAAAAAATATATAGAGTTCCATATGGTGTGTCATTAGATAAGTTTAAAAGTACTAAAAAAAATACTAAAAGAAAAATTTTGACTCTTGCTTATACAGGAAATATAAGTTACGGAAAAGGTGTTAATTATTTACTTAAAGCAATTAGAAAGTTTAAAGAAGATGAAGTAGAATTATATTTAATGGGTGGAACGGAAAAAAAATCTATTTTGTTAAAAAAATATATACAGTTTAGAAACATACATTTTAAAGGTTTTGTTTCTCAAGAGCAATTAGTTAAAATTTATCAAAAAACAGATGCGTTTATATTTCCATCTTTAGGGGAAGGATTATCTTTGGCAGCAATGGAAGCGATGGCGTGTGGATTACCGTTATTATGTTCTGAAAATTCAGGGGTAAATGATTGTGTAAAAAATTATGAAAATGGAATAGTTTTTGAAGCTGGAAGTGAAAGAGCAATAGTAGAAGCAATAGATTGGTTATTAAAAAATAAAGATAAATTAAATGAAATGTCTCAAAAAGCAAGAGAAGAAGCCTTTAAATATTCTTGGGAAAAATATTATGAGAATATTAATTATGTTATAGAAGATATATTAAATAAAGAGGAAAAATGATGAAAAAAATTTTTATGTTAATTATAATGATTATGATACTAATAATGTATATATTAAATATTTCAGATGAGTTTGGACTATTATATAAACAAATGTATATTTTTTTATTATTTTGTTATTTTATATTTTTTTTAGAAACGATAATTGTAGTGAAAAAAATAAAGGATATTTTTGATCCTCTTTTTTTAGTTTGGTTATTATATTATTTAATTTTTAACATTAGACCTTTATATGATATTATAAACGGTGGAATATTTTCTTCTTCAGGAAAAGACATTAGTTATGGTTGCTATAAAGGAAGTTTATTATTTCTTTTAGGTTTTATTTTTTTATTGTTAGGGTATATTTTGAAAAGAAAGAAAGAACTTTGTTTAATAAAAAAATTAAATAAAAAAATAAGTAAGAGCAGAAAAAGTTTAATAATTGCAATTTGTATTTGGTGCCTAAGTTTATGTTTAATATTAATTTATTTTTTTGATAGTGGTTACACATTATTATATGTATTAACAATAGGGATGTATGGAAATGCTAATATAATCGAAAAATCTTCTTTAATGATTTTCAGTGTATTTAGATCTTGTTTACTAACATCATGGCTTTATATAGCTTTAATTTCAAAGAATAAAATTTTAAAAGTAAGTACTTTTTTTATAGGTTTAATGATCATGTTATCAATGGGTGGAAGAACAGCAGCTTTGATGTATATATTTACTCCTTTTGTTTATTTTTATACTTCAAAAAATAAATTACCGTCTTTAAAAGTGGTAATAACAGGGATAGTTTTTATAGTAGTTTTGTGTGTAGTAATAGAAATGACAAGAGTTGGAGTACGAACAGGACAAGGATTTGAATTAAAAGATATTACCCTTGAAAAAATAATGTCTCCTTTTGATCATGAATTGACAACATATAAAATTTTCTATGCACTAGTTGATTCTATACCTAAAAAAGGAGGATATACTTATGGAAAGGGTATGATTTTTTATACTTTAATTATGATGATACCAAGAGCTTTATGGAGTGAAAAACCAGATCCTCCAGTATATGATATTATAAAAATTTCGATTGATGATATAGCAGTCAAGGGAGGAGCTATATATCCTAATATCGGTGAGTATTATGTGGAGTTTGGAATAATTGGAATATTCTTCTTTATGTTTATATTTGGAAGGTTTTTAAAATTTATAAAAGAGTTGAGAATAAAATCCACAGAAAACACACATGCTCTAGTCCTTTATTCTGTTTTATATATGAGTATTTTACCAATATTAACCAGAGGTTTTACACCAGGAAATTTTTTTCAGATTTTAATGACATGTTTTCCCATATTTGTAATGTTTAAATTTTCATAAATAAAAAATAGGAGAGAAGATGAATAAAATATTAAAAAATTACATATATAATTTTCTTTATCAAATATTTATTTTATTAATTCCTTTAATAACAGTTCCTTATCTAGCAAGAACTTTAGGAGCAAGTAATATAGGAGTATACAGCTATATTAATTCTATTTCAAATTTAATTGTAAATATTGGTTTGTTAGGATTATATGATTATTCAGTAAGACAGATAGCTTATTTTAGGGAAGATAAAAATGAAACAAGTAGAATATTTATAGAAATAATGTTACTTAGAGTTATTTTTATTTTTCCAATAACATTTATTTATTTTTATTTAGCAACAAAAACAGGCTATAAAATTCTTTTTTTATATTATTATCCTTGGATTTTAGCAAATATTTTAGATAGTTCTTGGTTTTTTATAGGAATAGAAAAAATGAAAGTAACATGCTTAAAAAATTTTTTAGCAAAATTTATAGGAGTGGTGGCTATATTTTTATTTGTAAAAGAACAAAGAGATATATTAAAATATATATATATTCTTTCTTTGAGTACTTTTTTTTCAAATATTATAATTTATAGACAATTATGGAAAGAGTTGAATTTAAAAAATAGATTTAAAATAGGAATTAAAAATTTATTATTTCATCTCAAAGAATCATTGAAATTTTTTGGACCACAGATAGCATTACTGGTATATACTCAAGTAGATAGAATAATGATTCCTATAATAACAAAAGACACATTAGGGGTAGGATTCTATGATCAAGCAGAAAAACTTATTCAGATTCCAATGTCTATTATAACTGTTATTTCTACTGTAATGATGCCAAGATTAGCAAGTGAATATAAAAAAGGTAATTTGGAAAAAGTCAACTATTATCTTATAAAAACAAGTAAATATATGTTAATGATGTCTTTTCCACTTATGTTTGGAATTTTAACAATATCTGAAGAGTTTGTCCCTTGGTATTTAGGAAGAGAATTTTTACCAGTAATTAAAGCGTTAATACTATTAGTACCTATAATATTATCAAATACAATACTTGGATTAGTTGGAAAACAATATTTCACAGCGATTAATGAATTAAAAATTTTATTTTTTTCTTATATATTAACAGGTGTAGCAAATATAGTATTAAATATTATTTTTATATTAAAATATAATTGGTATGGAAGTATTTTTTCAACGTTAATTTCATCTTATTTGTGTGTTTTTTTACAATTAAT
>JAHHTB010000190.1 GCA_020024855.1 Fusobacterium sp. | reverse complement strand
TTAAAGGTATCAATAGATTGGCCTATGATATCTCATCTAAGCCACCTTCAACTATCGAGTGGGAATAAAATAAACACTGAAAAAATCAGATGTCAAAAAATAAAAAAGCTCATTTGGGCTTAAAATGGACTTAGTTAATAATTTGTTTTCAAGAGTGGAGAAAATCCACTCTTTTATTTTATCACAGGAGTTTATTTGGTTATATAATTGTAGAAATGGAACTTATTATAAATCATCCAATAGAATTAGGATTATCTGTGGTTTAAATATAAAAAGAACTTAGTGTAGATTAGAGATGATAATACTTTGTATTTAGTGTTAAAAAAATATAAAAATTAACATTTTTTTCTAAATGTGATATAATAAAATTAACATTAAATATATTTAAGAAAGAGGTTAAAGATGTATAGAAAGATTTTTCAATATTTAAAAGACTGGAAAGAAAGTCCATATAGAAAACCACTTATATTGCAAGGGGCAAGACAAGTGGGAAAAACTTACTCTGTTCTAACTTTTGGAAAAAATGAATATGAAAATGTTGCATACTTTAATTTTGAAACAGATACTAGATTGAAAGAAACATTTGAAGAAAATATAAACCCAGAGTATTTAATTCCAATACTTTCTAGATTATCAAATCAAACTATAATAAAAGAGAAAACTCTTATATTTTTTGATGAGATACAACTTTGTGAAAAAGCTTTAACATCATTAAAATATTTCTATGAACAAGCTCCAGAATATCATATTATTGTGGCAGGTAGTTTACTTGGTATAGCTGTGAATAGACAAGAGTTTTCGTTTCCAGTAGGGAAGGTAGATATTAAAACTCTATATCCAATGGATTTAGAAGAGTTTTTATTGGCTATGGGAGAGGATGAATTAATAAAGAGTATTAAAAAATCTTTTGATGAGAACACTTCTATGCCAAGTGTACTACATGATATTGCTTTAGAGTATTATAGAAAATATTTAGTAGTTGGAGGAATGCCAGAGTGTGTAAGTAAATTTAGAGAAACACAGAACTATACCTTGATTAGACATACTCAAGATATGATATTACTTAGTTATCTAAATGATATGAGTAAGTATAATATTACAAATGAGATAAAAAAGACAAGGCTAGTTTATGATAATATTACTGTACAACTCTCTAAGGAGAATACAAGATTTCAATATAAGTTAATAAAATCAGGTGGAAGAGCTTCAGAATTTGAAAATGCTATTGAGTGGTTAATACTTTCAGGGATAACTTCTAGGATATACGGCTTAGAAGATATTATGAAACCTTTAGAGAATTATAAGAATACAGAGGCTTTTAAAATCTATGTATCAGATGTAGGGCTTTTATGTGCTAAAAAAGAGATAGTACCAGAGGATATATTATATCTTTCAAATGAGTTAAATGACTTTAAAGGTGGAATGACTGAGAACTATGTAAATATTCAACTAAATGTAAAGGAATATACTCAATACTATTGGAAAGCACCAAAGGGAGCACATGAAATAGATTTTGTTATTATGAGAGAGGGGAAAATAATTCCAATAGAGGTAAAATCTGCTGATAATACTAGGGCTAAGAGTTTGGATTACTATATGAAAAAATATCAACCAGAGTATGCTATTAAGATTTCAACTAAAAACTTTGGCTTTGAAAATGGAGTAAAAAGTATTCCACTATATGCAACTTTTTGTATTTAATATCAAAAGGGCTGGGTAGATGTTCCTCTACTCACCCCTTAGTTTTATTAATTTTCCTTACTGTATCCATATTTTAGAATCCAATTAGCAAAATCACTTCCATAGATAATGGAAACATTTTTTTGATATTTTTCTTTGAGACTATCTAATTTTTCCTTAAAAGTATTACTTACTTGTGTTGCTGTGGTCATTATAATACCTGTTGTAATTTCAGAATCATAATTAAAAATATTTTCTAAATCATTAATAGCTTGAGCATAATTAATAGTACCTTCATATGATTTTACTTGAATAGCTACTTTTTCAACTTTTTGGAATCCTAAAATATCCCCCAATTCATTTTTATATTCAAATATGATGTCTCCACCTTTATCTGAAGTTCCTGATTTTATTTGAACATTTTCTACATTAGGAATTTTTTTTAGCACACTTGCAATTAATTCCTCTAAATGTTTTCCAGTATGGAATTTTTGTAGTTCTTCACAAATTTTATCTAAATATGGTTTAATATTAGAATTGATACAATTAGTTAATCTACTTTCAGGAGTAGCATTTTTTCCACTTAAACGTCCTTCTTTTAAATCTTCAACTAGTTTAGTAAATTCAGTTTCTAAATAAATTCTCCAGTATTTTCCTTGAAGTTTGAATCTTCTAGATAAATTAGAAGGTATTCCCTCATCATTTCTATTGAATACTTGAATAGAACCTTTATCTATGTGTAAACAGTGGCTTCCATCCATCTTATAGCTATCCCAACCCCAGAAATATTCACTAGTAACTTTAGCAATAGTACATTCTCCATAACTAGGAACATTGATATATACAATATAATCATCAGGTTGAATATTTAACATAAAATTAGCTTTCCAACACTCTTTTTGATCATCATTTAAGCTATTCCAACCACTATTATTTATTTGTTCCTTAATAGTTAAAAGATTTCCTTCTTCTACATAAGACCAAGTAAAACGTGCTATTCCATCCTCTTTTAATGAATTGAAGATAGAACTTCTCATATCTTCTGAAACTTTTAGAGCAAATATACTCATAATAAAATCCTCCTATTGTTTTTTATTTATACTGCCTCTTTATCCTTAAACGTTTGAGAAATGATTTTTCAGCGAAATTTTTTTAAAACTTTCAGGTACTAAAGATAGTTTATTAATAGATTTATGAGTACGAACAGGAAAATCATATACTTTTATGATATCTTCTATATCTCAAGCATGAAACAGCTTTTTCTCAATTACTCTAGTATTTTCTTCAATTATTTTAGATAGTTTACTTTCTACTAAAATTTCTTAATTTTATTTGTTTAGTTTTATTATATCATAGTAGGATAATTTTGTATATTATTTTTATAATTATTTACTGTACTTTTACACTGATATAAAGAATTTAGTATAAAAAATATAAAAAGTGATAGAATTGTTGATTTTTAGAAAAAAAATAGTTATAATAACAAGTAAGAATGTGACAAAAATATAAAAAAAAGGTGTCTGAACAGAGGAGAAAAAATGAAAAAAATATTAATGATACTATTCTTAATCTATTTAACTACAATAAGTTTCTCGAAAAATATATTTGTAGTTTATGATGATTCAAAATCTATGAATAAAGATGATAGAAGTGTATATGCAAATTATGCCATGCAAACACTAATATCTTTATTAGAAGTAGAAGATAACTTAGTGATAACAAAAATGAGTGATGTAGATAATCAATTTAGGAATAAATTGATAATAGATTTAAAAAATATCCCAGAAGAGATAGAATATTTTAGAGAGAAAATAAATCCAAAATCAAATGTAACTCCATATAAATCTGTGGAATCTATGATAGATTATATAGGGAAAATGGATATAGAGAATGATACAAATTGGTTGATTGTAATTAGTGATGGATATTTTGAAGATGGAAAAGATATACC
>JAHHTB010000189.1 GCA_020024855.1 Fusobacterium sp. | reverse complement strand
AAAATATTTTTATAGTAGTAAAATTTTATTTTTATTAACTTAGCAACAGCCTATTTTATTTATAGGATTACTAAAAATTAGAATAATCCAGTAATTTTTCCAAATTCATCAATATCAATCATTTCAGCAGCAGGAACTTTAGGAAGTCCAGGCATATCAATAATATCACCTGCCATAGCAATAATAAATCCAGCTCCAGCAGCTATTTTAATTTCATTTATAGTAACAGTAAATCCAGTTGGTCTTCCAAGAAGATTTGGATTATCTGAAAGAGATTTTTGAGTTTTTGAAATACAGATAGGAAGATTATTATATCCATTTTTCTCAATAACCCCTAAAGATTTTTTTGCTGATGCAGAGAATACCACACCATTTCCACCATATATCTCTTTAACAATTGTTTCTATTTTTTGAGCAGGAGTAAGCTCTAGATCATAAAGAGGTTTGTATTCTTCTTTATTGTTATCAATAGCTTCAATAACAAGTTTTGCAAGGTCTATTCCTCCCTCTCCGCCTTTTGCCCACACATCACAAAGAGCAACAGAAACATTTTGTTCTTTACATCTATTTCTAATTAATTCAAACTCAGCTTCTGTGTCAGTTAAGAATCTATTCATAGCAACAACAACAGGAAGATTGAATTTTTTCATATTTTCAATATGTTTATCTAAGTTTTCAAGTCCTTTAGAAAGAGCTTCTAAATTTTCAACAGATAAATCTTTTGCTCCACCGTGATGTTTTAATGCTCTTACAGTAGCAACAATAACAACACATTTAGGAGATAAATTTCCTTGTCTACACTTAATATCTAAAAACTTTTCAGCACCAAGGTCAGCAGCAAATCCAGCCTCAGTTACAACATAATCTCCTAATTTAAGAGCAAGTTTTGTTGCCATAAGAGAGTTGCAACCATGAGCAATATTTGCAAAAGGTCCTCCATGGATAAGAACAGGAGTGTTTTCTAATGTTTGTACTAAGTTTGGTTTTATAGCATCTTTTAAAAGAGCTGTAACCGCTCCTGTTATTTTTAAATCTTCAACAGTAAGAGGTTTTCCTGTAACATCATAACCAAAAATAATTTTTGCTATTCTCTCTTTTAAATCTTTTAGAGATGAAGCAAGGCAAAGTGAAGCCATTATTTCAGAAGCAACTGTTATTTGGAAAGAATTTTCTCTTGGAATACCATTTGCTGAACCACCAAGTCCAATTACAGTATTTCTTAAAGTTCTATCATTCATATCTAAAACTCTTTTCCAAGTAATTTTAGTTATATCTATATTAAGTTGATTTCCAAATTTTATATGGTTATCAATTACAGCAGCTATAAGATTGTGTGCCACACCAATAGCATGTAAATCTCCTGTAAAATGTAAATTTATATCTTCCATAGGAACAACTTGTGAATATCCTCCACCAGTAGCTCCACCTTTCATTCCAAAAACTGGTCCAAGAGATGGTTCTCTAAGAGCTGCTAAAGAACTATATCCTAATTTATTAAGAGCTTGAGTAAGACCAACACTAACGGTAGATTTTCCTTCTCCAGCAGGTGTAGGAGTGATAGCAGTAACAAGAATTAATTTTCCATCTTCTTTATTTTCTAATTTATGTAAAAGATTAAAATCAAGTTTTGCTTTGTATTTTCCATATTGGTCATAATCATCTTCAGTAAGTCCTAATCTTTCTGCAATTTTACTAATATGAGTAAGTTTTGCCTCCTGAGCTATTTGAATATCTGTTTTAACCATATAATCCTCCTTAAGAAATTTTATTAATATGATAAAATTAAAGAAAAAACTCGTGTTAGTTAAATAAAAAAAACCGACACCCCGAGCTTTCTTTGCCCAGACGGTCGGCTGTTAATGTTATACTTCATGTGGTTAATCCACTTCCGTCAGTCATATAACTAATGAAATAATAACATAAAAAAATTCCTTTGTCAAAAATATTTTTATCATAACTACAATGTTAGTTTATGTTAATGTTAAAAAGAAATTGTATGAATATTTTGTCTCTTGACAAAATTAATCTTATATTCTAACATATATAAGTATTATTAAAATAAAAATAGAAAGCCCATATAAGTCTTTAATTTGGTAAGACGTCTCTACATACTGCCGTAAACAGTATACTATGGTCTCGTATGTTTTGTTATTGAGACCTGTTTTACAGGTCTTTTTATATTTATTTTAACAGGAGGAAAAATGGAAAAATTTTTTAAGTTTTCACAGTATCACACAACAGCTAAACAAGAAATTATAGCTGGAATTACAACATTTTTAACAATGGCTTATATAGTAATTGTTAATCCAGTTATGCTTTCAGCAACAGGAATGGAAAAAGGGGCACTAATTACTGCAACATGTCTTTCAGCAGCAATAGGAACAGGACTTACAGGTCTATGGGTAAATGCACCATTTGCAATGGCACCTGGAATGGGACTTAATGCTTTCTTTACTTATACAGTTGTAATTGGACAAGGAGCTACTTGGCAAGAAGCATTAGGAATTGTATTTTTATCTGGAATAGTTTTTGTTGTTTTAACATTAACAGGAGTAAGAAAAGCTCTTATAGAAGCAATACCAGTTGAAATGAGACTAGCTGTTGGAGCAGGAATAGGACTTTTCATTGCTTTCTTAGGAATGCAAACAATGGGACTTATTGTTGCAAACCCAGCAACTTTAGTTGGACTTGGAAACTTTACAAAACCAGTTATTCTTGGATTAATAGGATTAGTTTTAATGGCATTTTTTGAAGTTAGAAGAAAAAAAGGTGGAATACTTTTAGGAATACTTGTAGTAACTATTTTAGGAATTAAAATGGGAGAAATTCATCTTCCAGATGCATTAGTTGCTATGCCACCTAGTATAGCTCCAATTGCTTTTAAATTAGATATAATGGGAGCTTTAAAACCAGCTCTTTTAGGTTCTATTTTCTCATTTGTATTTGTTGACTTATTTGACTCTTTAGGAACACTTTTAGCATGTGCTAATGAAGCTGGACTTATAGATAAAGATGGAAAAGTGGAAAAGATTGATAAAATATTAGAAGTTGATGCTGGGGCAACAATGATAGGTTCTCTTTTAGGAACTTCAACAGTAACAACTTTCGTTGAATCTGCATCAGGAATAGCTGCAGGTGGTAGAACAGGACTTACTGCTTTAACAACAGCTACTTTATTTCTTTTAACTTTATTCTTTTCACCTATAATAGGAATAGTTCCAGGATTTGCAACAGCACCTGCTCTAATTATAGTTGGGGTATTTATGTTTAAAAATCTTTTAGATATAGATTTAAGAAATATTGAAACAGCAATTCCTTGTTTCTTAACAATAATCATGATGCCTTTATCATATAGTATTTCTATTGGAATAGCATTTGGATTTATAGCTTATGTTGCTATAAAAATATTTGTTGGTAAGGCTAACACAGTAAAACCTATTCTTTGGGTTGTAGCTTTATTCTCTTTCTTAGAAGTTTCTGGATTCTTAAAGAAATTAGCTATGATATTAGGATAGTAAAAACTAAAAAATAATGAGTGTACAATTTTTAGTGTTGGTACTTAAATGTATCAACACTTTTTTATTTTTTCCAAAAAAAGAAGAAACAAGTAAATTTTCCTGTTAAAATTAAGTT
>JAHHTB010000019.1 GCA_020024855.1 Fusobacterium sp. | reverse complement strand
TATGAGCAGAAGAAAAAATGAGATTATAAAAATAAAAGATAATGTAAAAGCATTACTTAAAAATGAAGAATTTTTAGAAGAGTATATAGAAAATATAAAAGATAGAGAGGGAATAAATATCTATATTGAAAATGATAGTAATAAACATTCTCATCATGGAAGAAACAGAAATAGATACAAAAATATAGAAAGAGGATTTCAGATAGTTTCCTTAGAAAATAATATAATGCTCCTTGTATATAAGGAAAAAATATCAAAGCAAGATATAGTTTTAATAACCACTTCCCTTTCAGTAATGGGAAATCATAGACATGAAGTTTATGTGTTAAATCTTATAACTCTTATTGTAGCTCTTGGAATAAGTATGATTATAAGTAGAATTTTTGCAAAAAATATAACTGACAACATAAAAGCCTTAAATAGAGTGGCTCAAAAAATATCACAGCTTGATTTTTCTGAAAAATCAGATATAAAAACAAGTGATGAGTTAAAAAAATTGAGTAAGAGCATTAATATAATGGCAGATAATATATCTTCATCAATAGATGGATTAAATACTTTTGTTTCTAATGCCTCACATGAACTTAAAACCCCTATAACAGTTATAGATACCCATGCTCAACTTTTATTATCTGGAAAGGTGGCAGATGATGAGGAGAAGAAAAATTATTATAAGGTTATTTTAAAAGAGAGTGGCTATATGAACACCCTTGTAAAAGATTTACTTTTAATATCAAAATTATCTTCTAAAGAAGTAAAAATTAAAAAAGAGAGTTTTGATTTATACACACTTTTAAAAGAGAGTATAGAAAAATTTGAATTTTTAGAATTAAAAAAAGATATAGAGTGGGAGATAACTCTTGATAAAGTAGAGGTAATTGGAAATAGAAAATTAATGGAAATAGTTTTTAATAATTTAGTTCAAAATGCTTTAAAATATTCTCCAGAAAATTCTGTAATAAAAATTTATAAAGAAGATGATAAAATAAAATTTGAAAATTTAACATATTTAAGTGAAACAAAAGAGAAAGATAAATTATTTCAACCATTTTTTAGGGGAAATAATGCTACAGAAATGAATATAGATGGAAGTGGACTAGGGCTTTCATTAATAAAAAGAATTTTAGAAATTCATTCTTTTGAGTATGGTATAAAAGTAGAAAATAATAAATTTATTTTTTATTTTGACATATTTAGGTAACATTTAAATAATATAATCTTTTTGTAAAGAAAAAATAATATAAGAGGAGTGAGAAAATGAAAAGATTATTAATAGGAAGTATTATGATATTAGCAGTAGCAACAACAGTTTTTGCAGAAACACATTATAGATCAAATGAGTCAAGAGATAATTATAGAAAGTATTCAAGAACTCATCATTCAATGAGAGGAGATCATTGTGGAAGAGAAAGTTATGAATCAAGAAAAACAAGAATTGCTATTGATGAAAAAAATATTGAAATAAGAAAAGAGTTATTAAATGAAAACCCTGATTGGAGTAAAATAGAAAAATTAAATAATGATATTGCTTTAGAGCATTCTAAGTGCAAAACAGATATGATGAAAGATAGATTTGAGAGAGATAACAGAAGATAATATATTCCACCCTATAGAGTAGATAGCCCTTGTCTACTCTTTTTTATTTTTTTGAAATACTTTTACATATTTTTTACATAAAATTAATATCTATCTTACAAGGTAAGAGTAAAATTAAAAAATAAAAAGAAATCAAAATATATTAAGAGGTAGAAGATGAATTTTAGAAAAATAATAGATAAACTTATGAAGTATTTTATATTTTTAATTGGTAGTTTTAATGTAATTATAGTTTTCCTTATATTTTTATTTATCTTAACAAATAGTTTAAAAGCTTTTGATGAAGTTTCTATATTGAAATTTTTCTTTGGTAAGGAGTGGATTTCTCTTTCTGGAAAGTATGGACTTCTTCCTCTTCTTTCAGGTTCGTTAAGAGTTACATTTGTAGCTTTAGGAATTTCTATTCCTATAAGTATTATGAGTGCAGTTTATATATCAGAGTATGCAAGTAAAAAAACTAGAGATATTTTTAAACTTTTAATAGAGACAATGTCAGCTCTTCCGTCTGTTGTACTTGGTTATATAGGTCTTTATGTTTTTTCAACAGGAATAAAAAGTATTTTTAATTTAAGTACAGGTCTTACAGCTTTAACAGGTGGAATACTTCTTTCCTTTATGGCAATACCAACTATGGTAAGTATTGCAGATGATGCAATAAGAGCATTAGATCCATCTTATAAAGAAGCTTCTCTTGCAATGGGTGCAAATAAATTAGAAACAATTATAAAAATTATTCTTCCAGCAGCCTTTCCAGGAATCTTTGCAGGAATAATGCTTGGATTTGGAAGAATAATAGGGGAAACAATAACTGTTTTAATGGTAACAGGAAATGCTCCTATTCTTGATGGGGGAATATTATCTCCAGTGAGAACTCTTACAGCAACAATAGCTGCAGAGATGGGAGAGGTTGTAAATGGTAGTACACATTATTACATACTTTTTGCAGTAGGTCTTGTTCTTTTTGGAATAAGTTTTATAACAAACACAATAGCAGATTATTTTATTAATAAGTCAAGAAAAATAATGAGAAAATAAGGAGTATTAAGATGAGTATATTAAAAGGAAAAGGGGCAAAAATAATAGAGAATATAATAAAAGCTGTTGGATATTTATCTGTTTTGCCAGTTGTTTTAATTGTAGCTTATATAATATTTAAAGGAATACCATCTATCTCTTGGGAATTTTTAAAAGAAAATCCAGTAGATGGAATGAGAGCAGGAGGAATTTTTCCAGCTATCATTGGAAGTATATATCTTACTATTGGAACAATAGCAGTTTCAGTTCCATTTGGAATACTTACAGGAATCTTTCTTGTTGAATATTCAAAAGATAATATTATAAAAAGAGTAATAAATCTAACAATAATAAATCTTGCAGGAATACCAAGTATTATATATGGACTTTTTGGAATGTCATTATTTGTAATATTTTTACAATTTGGTTCCTCAATTCTTTCAGGAGCTTTAACCCTTGGGATAATGTGTCTTCCTGTAATAATAACAGCAACAAGAGAAGCTCTTCTTGCTATACCAAAAGATTTAAGAGAAGCATCTCTTGCTCTTGGTGCAACTAAATGGGAAACAATTTGGAAAATAATTCTTCCAACAGGTCTTCCAGGAATACTTACAGGCATAATTCTTAGTATATCAAGAGCTGCAGGTGAAACAGCCCCAATAATGTTTACAGTGGCAGCTTTTTATTTACCATTTTTACCAGAATCAATTTGGGATCAAGTGATGGCTCTTCCATATCATCTTTATGTAATAGCTACACAGGTTCCTAACATGCCAGAAAAAATTATGAATGGAACTGTATTTATAATAGTTATACTTACAGTTGGATTTAATTTGTTTGGAGCATTTTTAAGAAAGAAATTTAGCAAAAGATAAAAATTTTATATTAAGGAGGATAAATGGAAAGTACAGTAAGATTAAGAGTAAAAAATTTTGATTTCTATTATGATAAATTTCAAGCTCTTAAAGATATAAATATGGAGATACAAAAAAATAAAGTAACAGCTTTAATTGGACCATCAGGATGTGGAAAATCAACATTTTTAAGATCAATAAACAGAATGAATGATCTTATAGAGGGAGCAAGATATGAGGGAAAAATAGAGTTTGATGGTGAAAACATTTTTGATGAAAAAAATGATATAGTTGAACTTAGAAAGAAAATAGGAATGGTTTTTCAAAAGCCCAATCCATTCCCTAAAACAATATATGAAAATATTATTTATGGACCAAAACTTCATGGAGAGAAAAATAAAAAAGTTTTAGATGAGATAGTAATAAATAGTTTAAAGGCTGTTGCTCTTTGGGACGAAGTAAAAGATAAACTTCATCAATCAGCTCTAGGACTTTCTGGTGGACAACAACAAAGACTTTGTATAGCAAGAGCTATCGCAGTAAAACCAGAGATACTTTTAATGGATGAGCCAACATCAGCCCTAGATCCAATTTCAACATTAAAAATAGAAGAACTTATAAGAGAACTTCAAAAAGATTATACAATAATAATAGTTACTCATAATATGCAACAGGCAGCAAGAATTTCAGATTTTACAGGATTTTTTTATCAAGGAAAATTAGAGGAATTTGATAAAACAGATATAATATTTACAAATCCAACTAATAAAAAAACAGAAGATTATATAACTGGTAAATTTGGATAGAATATGAAAAAATTGACAAAAATATGATAGAATAAATATAAGGAGTAAGAAAATGAAAAATCTTCATGAAAGTATTAATGGAATTACAGAACATTATATAGAATTATGTAAAAATGTTGATAGACTTTTTAGAATAAATATGGATATGTTAAAGAAAGATAGTTTTGATAGATGGCTTTATGGAGAGGCAAAACTAGTTGAAGATATGATAAATGCTTTTGATGTAAAAATAAAAGAAACATCAATAATGTCAATAGCAAGATTTCAACCAGCTGCAAGTGATTTAAGAGCCCTTATTACATTTATAGAGTCAAGTAAGATGCTTGAAAGAATGGGGGATCTTCTTTTAGATACTCTTGTTTTAATGAGAAAGATAGAGAAAAAGGAAGGAAATATGGGAAGAGATTTTGGAATATTAGAAAACTTCCTTATAAAGATAGCAGATATTTTTCAAAAATATATAGAGGCATTTATTGAAAAAGACGAAAAAAAAGCTTATGTTTTACTTGGAATGGATGAAGAAATAAATGAAATAAGATGGGAGATAGATACAGTAATTACAAATCAAATGAAAGAGGATTTGAAAAACATTGATGCTGGAGTCCTTATGCTTCTTATTAATAAAAAATATGAAAGAGTTTCAGATAAAATAAAACAACTTGCTATGAGTTCAATTTATAATTTTAGTGGTGAAAATATGAGAATTGTTGAACTTATTGAAAAAGAAAAACATAAGAATGAAAAAAAAGAAGAGGTAGAAGGTTAAGCAAGTTAGGAGGAAACAATGAGAGTTTTAATAGTAGAAGATGATGTGGAAATACAACAGCTAGTAAGTTATTTTTTTAAAAAAGAAAATTATGAGGTTCAAACAGCTGGAGATGGGCTTGAGGGATTAAAAGCAGTGAAGATTTTTAAGCCTGACCTTATTGTATTGGACATTATGCTACCTAGTCTTGATGGGAAAAATTTTACAAGTATAGTAAGAGATATGTCTGCAGAATATGGAGATCCTATAATTATAATTCTTACAGCAAAAACAGAGATAGAAGATGTACTTGAAGGACTTCAACTTGGTGCAGATGATTACATGAAAAAACCTTTTGATCCAAGAGAACTTGTTCTTCGTGCAAGAAAATTTTTAGAAGGAAAAAATGTAGGAAAGTCAGGGAGATATAGTTTTCAACAAGTTGTAATAGATGAAAAAAGACGTATTGTAAAAGATGGCGATAATGAAGTTGAACTATCTAAAAAAGAGTTTGATCTTCTTCTTCTACTTATTAAAAATCAGGGAATAGTTTTATCAAGAGAAAAGATTTTAGATAGAGTGTGGGAAGCTAACTATTATACTGGTGATAGATCAGTAGATATTTATATTTCTAAGCTTAGAGAAAAAGTAAAAAGTATTTCTGAAAATATAAAAACTGTGAAGGGGGTTGGATACAAATTAGAAGAAAAGAGATAATTACCTTAATTTTTATTTTATTTTTAGAGGTTCTTTTTGTAAAGACATATATGGGTAAAATTTCTGAAGTATATGGAGATGCAGCAAAAAGGGCACTAAGGGAAGATGCTCTTATGGTAAAAGAGCTTACAGATGGGTATGAAAAGTCTAACTTTCAAGATATGTTTGGAAAAGTTAAAAAAAGATTTACTCTTATAGATGAAAATGGAAATATTTTGTATGATTCAGAGAGGTATACAAAAGAAGATGAGATGGCGAATCATAGAAATAGAGAGGAAGTAAAAGAAGCTTTTGAAACAGGAGAAGGATTTTCTATAAGAAAAAGTAAAACTTTAAGACAAAATATGGCTTATTATGGACTTCTTAATGAAAATGTAGAAGGAGAAAAAACAGTAATAAGAACATCAATAGGTTATGATGAAGAGATAAAAGATTTAAGAGCCTTATTAGGTACTCAAATTTTATTTTTTGTAATTTTAAATTTTGCAATTTATATATGCTATAAAAATTATTTAAAAAGAGATTTATTTAAAAAAATAGAAAATATGAGAGAAGCCCTTGAAAGTGGAGATGAGATTAAAACAATTTATGCAAAAGGTGATATATGGCTTGTTAAGTTTTGGAAAGTAGTAAGAGATTGGCAAAAAGAAAATCTTAGAAATATAGAAAGATTAAATGAAGAGAAAACAAGACTTAAAAGAATAATAAAAGCTGTTGATATGTCGATAGTTCTTGTAAATGAAGAATCTAGAATTATAATGAAAAATGATGCTCTTGGTTATCTTTATGTAAACGGTAAAATAGATTATTTTTATAAAAAAGTAAAATATATAGAAATTCTTAATATAATAAATAAAGGAATAAAAACAAAAGAAACTATAAAAGAAGAGATATTTATTTCAACATTAAAAAAATATCTTTTAGTTACAATTAAATATTTAGAATTTAAAAAGGAATTTTTAATTACTATAAAAGATATTACAAGAAGTAGAGAATTAGGAGAAATTCAAAAAAATTTTATAACTAATGTAAGTCATGAGTTAAAAACACCTCTTACTAATATAAAAGGATATTTGATTGCTTTGGAAGATGCTCCAAGTGAATTACAAAAGAATTTTTTAGAAATAATAAAAAATAATGTTGAAAAATTAGAAAATATAACTATGGATTTTTTAAATATTTCTAAAATAGAAAGTTCAAAAATTATAAACCTTGCTCCTGTTCCTTTTGAGAGAGTAAGAGATGAGATTGAAAAGATTTTAAGTGAAAAGATAAAAAAATCAAATGCAATAATTAATTATGATTTTCAATTAAGAGATGAAAATAATTATATGAATATAGACTTTGAAAAAACAGTAACTATTTTAAAAAATCTTATAGAAAATGGAATTACATATAATAATAAAATTCCTAACATTCTTGTTACTTTAAAAGAGGAAGATGATAAGTATAGAATATCTGTAAAGGATAATGGAATAGGATTTTCAGAGCAAGAGAAAGATAATATATTTGAAAGATTTTATAGAATAGATAAAGCAAGAACAAGTAATATTGCAGGAACAGGGTTAGGTCTTTCAATTGTAAAAGAAACTATTAATCTTTGTGGTGGAAAAATAGAAGTAACATCTTTAGAAAATATAGGTTCAGAATTTACCTTTACACTTCTTAAATAAAAATTAGCTAAAAAGTCAGAATAAATCTGACTTTTTTGTTTTTAAAGTATTAATGAAATATAAAGTGTAATTTATACGTAAAAATAATAATAAAAAAATACAAAAAATATTGAAAATAAATTGACATAAAAATAAATTTCTGATATCCTATAATTAAATAGAAAAATAGTATTTTAAAAGAAAATAAAAATATAAAATAAAAGTTTAAGAAAATAGGAGGTAGGAACATGCTTTTTAAAACTACTGAGGAACATGAGGTACTTCGTGCGAAAGTAAGAGAATTTGCAGAAACAGAGGTTAAACCAATTGCTTTTATGTTAGATCAAAATAATGAATTTCCAACAGAAGCTATAAAAAAATTAGGTGAAATGGATCTTATGGGAATTCCTTATCCAAAAGAATATGGTGGGGCAGGTCTTGATGCTTTAAGTTATGCTATAGCAGTTGAAGAACTTTCAAGAGTAGATGGAGGAACAGGAGTTATATTATCGGCTCACGTATCTCTTGGATCATATCCAATTATGGCTTTTGGAACAGAAGAACAAAAGAAAAAATATTTAGTTCCTTTAGCTAAAGGAGAAAAAATAGGTGCGTTTGGACTTACAGAACCAAATGCAGGAAGTGATGCAGGTGGAACAGAAACAACAGCAGTTTTAGAAGGAGATCACTACATTCTTAATGGAGAAAAAATATTTATAACTAATGCTCCTAAAGCAGATACATATGTTATATTTGCTGTAACAACTCCAGATATAGGAACAAAAGGAATAAGTGCTTTTATAGTTGAAAAAGGTTGGGAAGGATTTACATTTGGGGATCATTATGACAAACTTGGAATTCGTTCTTCATCAACAGCTCAACTATTATTTAATGATGTAAAAGTTCCAAAAGAAAATCTTCTTGGAAAAGAGGGAGAAGGGTTTAAGATTGCAATGGCAACTCTTGACGGAGGAAGAATTGGAATTGCTTCTCAAGCTTTAGGAATAGCTCAAGGAGCTTATGAACATGCTCTAGAGTATGCAAAAGAAAGAATTCAATTTGGAAAACCTATTGCTCATCAACAAGTAATATCATTTAAATTAGCAGATATGGCAACAAAATTAAGAGCAGCAAGATTTTTAATTTATAGCGCTGCAGAATTAAAAGAACACCATGAACCATATGGAATGGAATCAGCAATGGCAAAACAATATGCTTCAGATATTTGTCTTGAAGTAGTAAATGATGCTCTTCAAATTTTTGGTGGAACAGGATACTTAAAAGGAATGGAAGTTGAAAGAGCATATAGAGATGCTAAGATTTGTACAATTTATGAAGGAACAAATGAAATTCAAAGAGTTGTAATAGCAGCTCATATAATTGGAAAAATTGCTAAAGAGGGTGGAAGTACTAAGAAAAAAGGTCCAATAGCAGGTATTAGAAAGAGAATGATTTTAAAAGATGGAACTGTTGAAGAAAGAGTAAAAACTTTAGTAGAGTCTTTAAAAGCTGATGGATATGATTTCACTGTTGGAATAGATTTAGATACTCCAATCACTAAGGCAGATCGTGTGGTAAGTGCTGGTAGAGGAATTGGAAAAAAAGAAAATATGGAACTTATTAAAAAACTAGCAATCCAAGCAGGAGCAGCAGTAGGTTCATCTCGTCCAGTGGCAGAAGAATTAAAATATGTTCCATTAAATCGTTATGTTGGAATGTCAGGACAAAAATTTAATGGAAACTTATATATAGCTTGTGGAATTTCAGGTGCAGGTCAGCACTTAAAAGGAATAAAAGATGCAACAACAATAGTAGCAATAAATAGTAATGCTAATGCTCCAATATTTAAAAATGCAGATTATGGAATAGTTGGAACATTAGAGGAAGTACTTCCAATTTTAACAGCAGCTCTTGATAATGGAGAACCAAAGAAAGAAGCACCTCCTATGAAAAAGATGAAAAAACCATTTATTAAAAAATCAGCTCCAAGTTATAAAACTTATGTATGTAATGGATGTGGATATGAATATGATAAAGAGTTAGGAGATCCAGAAAATGAAATTCAACCAGGAACATCATTTGAAAAACTTCCTGATGAGTGGATTTGTCCATTATGTGGAGAACCAAAAGAAGAATTTATAGAAGTTTAATAAATAAGGTAGCAGAGGAGGAAAAATTATGCATTGTGTTAGAAAAGTAACAGAAGATTTATATTGGGTAGGAGCTAATGATCACCGTTTAAATCTTTTTGAAAATATACATCCTATTTCTCGTGGTGTCTCATATAATTCTTATCTTTTAATAGATAAAAAAACAGTATTATTTGATACAGTAGATTGGTCAGTATGTCGTCAATTTTTAGAAAATATTGAGGCAGTATTAGAGGGAAGAAACTTAGATTATTTAGTAATAAATCATATGGAGCCAGATCATGCAGCTTCAATAGAAGAAGTTCTTCTTCGTTATCCAAAGGTAAAAGTAATAAGTACAGAAAAAGCATTTATGCTTATGCATCAGTTTGGTTTTGATGTTGAGGATAGAAAAGAGATAGTAAAAGAGGGAGATA
This sequence comes from Fusobacterium sp., assembly GCA_020024855.1. Taxonomy (GTDB): domain Bacteria; phylum Fusobacteriota; class Fusobacteriia; order Fusobacteriales; family Fusobacteriaceae; genus Fusobacterium_B. Next base: position 8,057 of record JAHHTB010000019.1, on the reverse strand, counting down.
CAAAATGTTTTGGTAAACATACAGTAACATTTGTATCAGCTCCAATGGTTCACTGGCCAGAGGCAATGGTAACTTTTGATACAACAAATGGAGTACTTTTTGCAGCAGATGCTTTCGGTTCTTTCGGAGCACTTGATGGAAAATTATTTAATGATGAAGTTAATTTTGACAGAGATTGGATAGACGAGGCTAGAAGATACTATACAAATATAGTTGGAAAATATGGTCCACATGTACAAGCTCTTCTAAAAAAAGCAGCAGGAATAGATATAAAAATAATATGTCCACTTCATGGTCCAGTATGGCGTTCAAATCTTGGTTACTTCCTAGATAAATATGATAAATGGAGTAGATATGAGCCTGAAGAAAAAGGTGTTATGATAGTTTATGCATCAATGTATGGAAATACAGAGAGTGCTGCAACAGCTCTAGCATCAAAACTAGTTGAAAAAGGAATAACTAATGTAGTTATGTATGATGTATCAAATACTCATGTTTCACAATTAATTTCAGAAACATTTAAATATAGTCATATAGTTTTAGCATCAGTAACATATAACTTAGGAATATATCCAATGATGCACAACTATTTAATGGATATGAAAGCCTTAAATGTACAAAATCGTACAGTGGCAATAGTAGAAAATGGTTCATGGGCATGTAAATCAGGAGATTTAATGGCAGAATTTTTAGATGGAATGAAACAGATGTCCGTGTTAAATGAAAGATTAACAATGATGTCATCTTTAAATGAAGAAAAAGTTGATGAAATGGATACATTAGTAGATGGTATAATAGAATCAATGAAAGATTAATAACAGATATCGAAAAGGCAGTTTAGCTGCCTTTTTGTTTATATAAATTAAAAATAAAACTTACAAAATAATAAAAAAAATAGATGGTAACTAGGAAAAATATATATAATAATAATATTGACTTTGTAAAAAAAACAGAGTATAATTTCTTTTAAATTAAAGGTTTATAAAACAGTAACAGAAGTGCTAAAAATGCGGACTATTAAGTTTTAAATACTTTTAAAAATTTAAATTATGGAAAAATGGAGGTATGTTTATGAAGAAGATGTTAATGGCAATGTTTATGAGTGCAGTATCAGTAGTGAGTTTTGCATATCATATTGGTGTAGTAAGTGGAACAGTATCACAATCAGAAGACTCTTTAAGAGGTGCTGAAGCAGTAATGGCTAAATATGGAGCAGCAGATAAAGGAGGAAAAGTAATTCATATAACATATCCTGATAACTTTATGCAGGAGATGGAAACAACAATTTCTCAGATAGTATCTCTTGCAGATGATCCAGAAATGAAAGCAATTATAATGGCAGAGGCTGTCCCTGGAACTGTTGAAGCCTTTAGAAGAATTAGGGATAAAAGACCAGATATAATTTTAATGGCAAATACTGCTCACGAAGATCCAGAAATGATAGCAGATGTTTCAGATTTAGCTCTTTATCCAGATGCTATTGCAAGAGGATATTTAATAGTGAAAGCAGCAAAAGAAATGGGAGCAGACAAATTTGTTCACATCTCATTCCCAAGACACTTAAGTTATGAAATGTTGTCAAGAAGAAGAAATATAATGGCTGAAACAGCTAAAGATTTAGGAATGGAATTTATAGATGTCTCTGCACCAGATCCAGTAAGTGATGTTGGAGTAGCAGGAGCACAACAATATATATTAGAGCAAGTACCTAATTGGCTTCAAAAATATGGTAAAAATACAGCTTTCTTTGCAACAAATGATGCTCATACAGAACCATTATTAAAAAGAATTTCAGAAGAGGGAGGATATTTTGTAGAAGCAGATTTACCTTCAGCAACAATGGGATATCCTGGTGCATTAGGAATAGATTTTAATGATTCAGAAAAAGGGAATTGGCCAGCAATACTTAAAAAAGTAGAAAAAGTAGTAACTGATAAAGGTGCATCAGGAAGAATGGGAACATGGGCATATTCATATAACTTTAGTGTCACTCAAGCAATGGGAGATCATGCTGTAAATGTAATAGAAGGAAAATGTGATATTTTAGATTTTGATGCACTTATGGAAACATTAAAAGCTAATACTCCAGGTGCAGGATGGAACGGAAGTTATTTAGTGGATGTAAATGGTGTTGAAAGAGATAACTATGTATTAATTTATCAAGATACATATATCTTTGGTAAAGGATATTTACATATGACAGATATTAAAGTTCCAGAAAAATATTTTGATATTAGATAGTAATGATAAATATTTAAAATTTGAATACTATATGAATATTTATATAAAAAAGTAATGATAAAAATATAAGATAAATAAAATACTAATAAAAAGATAAAATTCAATCTCCTAAAAATAGAAACTTGATAAAATTTATTAAAAGAAATATTTATACTTTGAATAAAACTAGTTGACAGTGATATTTAGTGAGAGTATAATCAATCCAATATATAAAAAAAAGCAGTAGAAATATTATATGTTTATATTGAAATAACAGTAAATAAAAATGATATTTCTAAAATATTTTGGGAGGGGTTTTATGAAAAAAATAATTGTTAGTTTTTTAGTTTGTGTATTATCATCATTAAGTTTTGCATATCATATTGGTGTAGTAAGTGGAACAGTATCACAATCAGAAGACTCTTTAAGAGGAGCAGAAGCTATAATGGAGAAATATGGTCCTGCAGATAAGGGTGGAAAAGTAGTTCATATAACATACCCAGATAATTTTATGCAAGAAATGGAGACAACAATTTCTCAAATAGTTTCTCTTGCTGATGACCCAGAAATGAAAGCTGTTATTATGACTGAAGCAATACCAGGAACTGTTGAAGCTTTTAGAAGAATAAGAGCAAAAAGACCTGATATTTTACTAGTTGCAAATACTGCACATGAAGATCCAGATATGGTAGCAGATGTTGCTGACTTAGCACTTTATCCAGATGATATAATAAGAGGATATACAATAGTAAAAGCAGCACAAATGATGGGAGCAAAGAAATTTATGCATATTTCATTCCCAAGACACCTAAGCTATGAACTTATTTCAAGAAGAAGAAATATAATGGAAGCAGTTGCAAAAGATTTAGGAATGGAATTTATAGATACTTCAGCACCAGATCCAGTAAGTGATGTTGGAGTAGCAGGAGCACAACAATATATATTAGAGCAAGTACCTAACTGGGTAAAGAAATATGGTAAAGATATAGCATTCTTTACAACAAATGATGCTCATACAGAACCATTATTAAAGAGAGTTTCAGAAGAGGGTGGATATTTTGTGGAAGCAGATATGCCATCACCAACAATTGGATATCCAGGTGCATTAGGAATAAAATTTGATGATTCAGAAAAAGGGAATTGGCCAGCAATACTTAAAAAAGTAGAAAAAGCAGTTATAGAAAAAGGTGGAGCAGGAAGAATGGGAACATGGTCTTATTCATATAACTTTAGTACAGCTACAGCTCTTGGAGATCATGTAGTTAATGTTCTTGAAGGAAAATGTGATATTTTAGATTTTGATGGAGTGATGTCTGCTTTACAAAATAGTACATCTGGAGCTGGTTGGAATGGGAATTATCTAATTGATGCAGATGGAGTCGAAAGAGACAACTATATCTTAATTTATCAAGATACTTATGTATTTGGTAAAGGATATTTACATATGACAGATTTAGAAGTACCTAAAAAATATTTGGACATTCAATAAGGATTAAAAGAGGGTAGTTTTAAAACTACCCTCTTTATTTTAAGTGAAAGGTGGGAATTGATGGAAAATAATATGTTATTAGAAATAAAAAATCTATCAAAATCTTTTGGAGAAAACACGGTTTTAAAGGATATAAATTTAGAAATTAGAGAAGGAGAAGTAATAGGTTTAGTAGGTGAAAATGGAGCAGGAAAATCTACTCTTATGAAAATCATTTTTGGGATGCCTGTTATAAAAGAAACAGGTGGGTATCATGGTGAAGTTAAAGTGAATGGAAAAGTAGTAAACTTTAACAGTCCTTTTGATGCTTTAGGAGCAGGAATAGGAATGGTTCACCAAGAGTTTTCTCTTATTCCAGGATTTAGAGCCAGTGAAAATATAGTTCTTAATAGGGAAACAACTAAAACAAGTCTTTTAGAACTTCTTTTTGGAGAAAGAATAAGAGTTATTGATGGAAAAACAATAAAACAAAGATCAAAAGATGCAATTGAACATTTAGGTGTAACAATAGATGAAGAGCAATATGTTGAACAGATGCCAGTTGCTCATATGCAATTTACAGAGATAGCAAGAGAGATAGAAAGATCAAATACAAAGCTTTTAGTATTAGATGAACCTACTGCAGTTCTTACAGAAAATGAAGCAGAAGTATTAGTTCAAACAATAAAAAGATTATCGGCTAAAGGAATAGCAGTAATATTTATTACTCATAGATTAGATGAAATAATAGCTGCTTGTGATAAAGTAGTTGTACTAAGAGATGGTGTAATGATAAATGCAGTTTCTACAAAAGAAACTAATGTAGATGAAATTACACAATGGATGATAGGAAGAAAAATAGAGTCTGTTAATGATGAAAATAATAATAAAGAAAATAAAGCAAACAGTGAAGATATAATTCTTGAGATAAAAAATCTTTCTGTTGATATGCCTGGAGAAGTAGTTAAAAACCTTAATTTAAAAGTAAGAAGAGGAGAAATTTTAGGTCTTGGTGGAATGGCAGGACAGGGTAAGATAGGGGTAGCAAATGGAGTTATGGGACTTTATCTTACAACAGGAGAAGTTTTTTTTAATGGAGAGCCTTTGAGAATTAATGATCCAGTAGATCCCTTAAAAAAAGGTTTATTTTTTATGTCTGAAGATAGAAAAGGAGTTGGACTTCTTCTTGATAAGTCAATAGAAATGAATATAGCTTATCCAGCAATTCAAATAAAAGAAGAGTTTTTAAAATCTTTTGCTGGATTTATAAAGTATCAAGATAATGAAGGGATAAAAGAGAATGCAAAAAAATATATAAAAAGCCTAGAAATAAGATGTATGAATGAACAACAGAGAGTACAGGAACTTAGTGGTGGAAACCAACAAAAAGTATGTCTTGCAAAGGCATTTACTATGGAACCTGAGCTTTTATTTGTATCAGAACCAACAAGAGGAATAGATGTTGGAGCTAAAAAACTTGTTCTTGATTTCTTAAAGGAATATAACAAAGAAAAAGGAGCAACAATAGTTATTACTTCTTCAGAGGTTGAGGAATTAAGATCAGTTTGTGATAGAATAGCTATTGTAAATGAAGGAAAAGTAGCAGGAATACTTTCACCTCAAGCTGATATATTAGAATTTGGTAAATATATGGTGGGAGTAGGAGGAAATAGTGATGAATAGTGTAAGAAAAATAATGAAAAATATGGGTTGGCCTAGAATTATAATAGGGCTTTTCCTTTTATTAATGTATATTTCTTGTCCATTTATAGGTCTTAATTTAAAAGCAGCAATAAGTGATACAATTGTAAGATTTGGAATGAATGTAGTTTTAGTTCTTTCACTTGTGCCAATGATTCAAGCTGGAACAGGATTAAACTTTGGTATGCCATTGGGAGTTGAAGCAGGGCTTTTAGGAGCAGTAATAAGTATAGAATTAGGACTTACAGGAATAGTAGGATTTTTTGGAGCAATCTTAATTTCAATACCTTTTGCAGTTATTTTTGGTTGGCTTTATGGAGAAATTCTTAATAAAGTAAAAGGTGGAGAGATGATGATAGCAACATACATTGGTTTCTCATCAGTTGCTATTATGTGTATAATGTGGCTTGTTCTTCCTTTCAAAAGTCAAGATATGATTTGGGCTTATGGTGGAGAAGGACTTCGTACAACAATAAGTGTTGAAAATTATTGGCATAAAATATTAGAAGTAGGAAATACAGGACTTCCTTTGGGTGAAATAATAATGTTTGCAATTTTAGCCTTTGCAATTTGGTTATTTTTCAGAACAAAAGGTGGGCTTGCTATGAAAGCTGTTGGAACAAATGAAAAATTTTCGAGAGCAACGGGGATTAATATAGATAAAGAGAGAATAAAATCGGTTGTATTATCAAGTGTTCTTGCTGCTGTTGGAATTATAATTTATCAACAGAGTTTTGGATTTATTCAACTTTATTTAGCACCTTTCTATATGGCATTTCCAGCTATTGCAGCAATATTAATAGGTGGAGCATCAGTTAATAAGGCAACAATTGTAAATGTTATAGTAGGAACATTCTTATTCCAAGGTATACTTACAATGACTCCAAGTGTTGTTAATGGAATAATCAAAACAGATATGTCAGAAACAATAAGAATTATTGTATCAAATGGAATGATACTTTATGCTCTTACTAGAAAGGGGGAATAATAAAATGAATAAAAATTTAAAAAATATATTAATAAACAATATAGTACCTATATTAATATTAATAATAATTGCTCTTTGTTTCCCTTTATCAGGGCTTAGTATAAAATATACAATTCAAGAGATGGTACTTAGACTTTCAAGAAATCTATTTTTAGTTTTATCACTTCTTATTCCAATTATTGCAGGAATGGGACTTAATTTTGGTATAGTTCTAGGAGCTATGGCAGGACAAATTGCTCTTGTGTTTATAACAGACTGGCAAATAGTTGGAATACAAGGAGTTCTTCTAGCTGCAATAATATCAGTACCTATTTCAATTCTTTTGGGAATAATGAGTGGTATGATATTAAATAGAGCAAAAGGAAGAGAGATGATAACATCTATGATTTTAGGATTTTTCATAAATGGTGTTTATCAACTTGCTGTTCTTTATGGAATGGGAAAAGTAATTCCTATTTCAAATAATAAGCTTCTTCTTTCAAGAGGTTATGGAATTAGAAATGCTATTGACCTTAAAGATATAAGAAAAGTATTAGATACAGTATTTTCTATAAAAATAGGTGGAGTTGAAATCCCTGTATTTATTTTTATAATAGTTGCAGGACTTGCTTGGTTTACAGTGTGGTTTAGAAAAACTAAATTAGGTCAAGATATGAAAGCAATAGGTCAAGATATAGAAGTATCTAAAACAGCTGGTATAGATGTAGAGAGAACAAGAATAATAGCTATTGTTATTTCTACTGTTTTAGCTGGTTTTGGTCAAATAATCTATTTACAAAATATAGGAACAATGAATACCTACAACAGTCATGAACAAATAGGAATGTTTTCTATTGCAGCCCTTCTTGTTGGAGGAGCTAGTGCATCAAGAGCAACAATATTTAATGCAATAAGTGGTATTTTCCTTTTTCATATGTTATTTATAGTTTCTCCAATGGCGGGTAAAGAACTTATGGGTTCAGCACAAATAGGAGAATATTTTAGAGTATTTGTTTCTTATGGAGTAATTGCTCTTACTCTTGTACTTCATCAATGGAGAAGAGAAAAAGAAAAAGAGGAACAAAGAAAGAGAATAATGGCAGAAAGAGCTGCTCAAATAGAAGGCGGTGATAAGTAATGAAAAGAGTTTTAAGTTGGGGTATAGTAATAGTTATAATAGTAACTATCTCTGTAATTCTTTTTGTTACAGGAAAAAAACATAAAATTGTTTTATTAAATGGAACAGAGGGAGTTAAAGTTCCTGCAAAAGTAATGTATATAGTTGATGGACAAAATGCTGAAAAGCCTAAGAGCATAAGAGCAAATAAAAAAGGTATTGCTTATGTAAAGGGTATAAATCATAAGATAACATTAAAATTTAAAGATTCTGAAAATAATGATCAAGAAATAACTAAAAAATTTAAAGCAAGATTATCAGAAGATATGACAATAGATTTTGCAAAGATAATAGATGGATCAGAGGACTGGTTGAGCTTTAAAAAAGAGGAACCTGAATCAGAAGAGGAATAAAAAATTATGAGAGTGATTAAAAGAAGAGCTAAAAAATAAACTCTTTTTTATAAAAAATCACTCTCTTTTTTATTTATCATAAATTTTATAAAATATATAGAAATGATAAAAAAATAACCTATAAAAAATTGATCAAATTATAAAAAATCTTATTTTACATAGAATAAGTAC
>JAHHTB010000188.1 GCA_020024855.1 Fusobacterium sp. | reverse complement strand
AATTAAACTTAAAAAATTCGTATTTCATAAAAATGTACTATTATTTAACTGTATATTTTTAAAAAAAACTTTAATAACGGAAATAAAATACTTTGGTTCTGAAAAAAGACTTGACGAATATAATTCGAATAAATTATAATAAGAACAGAAGATGTAACTTAATATAAATAGAGAGTTAGGTTTTAATTTTTAATTAGGAGGAAGATAGTATGGCAAAAAATATTTTTGAACAAACAAATAGAACAATTCTTTTTGAAGAGTTCAATGATGAAAAGCTTGATTTATTAACACTAGTAGGAAGTGGGAATAATGGAAGTATTAGTAGTTTAGATGATGAAAAGATCAGAGAGATTCATGAACACTTATTGGTAAGAAGTTTTTCAGAATTTTTAGAAAAATTTGAACCAAAGATTTTTAGTTATTTCAATGCAGCAAGTCAGAGAATCGCATACAGCTTAGATAAACCTAAAGGGATTCCTGATAGTGTCATAACAGAGATCCCTATTACAGTAGATAATACTTTCTTTAAAATGCTTTCAACATTATTAGAAAGCAAAAAAGTTAATGGAAGTAAAAATGTAGATTTTAATTTTGTTGAAATTTTAAACTATATTTCTCCTAAGAAAGTTATGGATGATATAAAACAATTAAGAAAAGAAATTACTTATACATTTGAAAAACATGAAGCTTTAGAGGAAGAAGACCCTACTAAATTGGAGTATGGTGATAAATTAAATAATCTTATTGATAAAGCTAGTAAGAACTATAATAATATTTTAAGTATGATCCCTCTTGCCATAGAAGACCTAAAAGCTCGTATAATGATTGGAAATGGTGGGTCAACAGGTAAAGCAGAAGAAATAAAAATTGGTATGCTTACAATGAATGATAAAGGAGAATTAAAAATCATAGAAAAATCAAAAGAAGAGAGTACAGCTTTAGCTATTTCTAATAATAAAAATAATGAAGCTTTGGCTTTGTGTTTTGAGGAGGATTACGAAGCTGTAAGTGAAGAACCTAATGATTATATAAAAAGTTTAGTTGTTAGAACTTTCGCTCCTTTACCAGCAACAATTGATGATATTGATGTAAAACAAGAAGTTGCAAATTATAATCAATATTTGAGTTTTTATAAAGAAGCTCAAGAAGATTTTATAAAAACTTTAAAACCTTTAATTGAAAAAATACTAGGGGTAAAAGTATTTTTTGAGCAATATGATAAAGAACTTTCAGGAATGAATCCATCACTTTTAATAACAAATATCAAATTGGAAATGTTATTAAAAGGAGAAAATAAACAGGCTCTTGAACTTTATTTAAATACAGTAAACCAAAAAAATGATTTTGAAAATACTGTATGGTTTGCAATAGTGCCAAGTATTAACCTCGAAGAGCAAGTTAATAACAAGAATATTAGACAAAGATTTAGAGGAACAAATAAATCCCAAAAAGTAAATTATAATACAATAGAGAATTTATCCTTATTAATGTCAATTTTATCAAAATATAAGATTTTAACATTCTTTAGTATGATTGGTTCTGAAAGTACAACATTTAACAACTTGGCAACAACTGGAATTATGAAATATATAGACCAAACTAAAAATTTACAATATAAAAAAGGATTTAGTGAATATTTAGTTCCTGTTATACCTAACTTTACAGTAATCCCAAAAGAGAAATCAGCAGTAATCTTAGACTACAAAATGAAATTAGCAGAATCTGATTTACCAGAGTTTGATAAGAATGAATTAATAAAATTCTGGATAGAGGGAGTTTATGTAGAAGGAGCTTATGTAGCTGGTGGAATTGTAGCTGCATATCAATGTCCAGAGTATTTGAGAAAAAAATTTAAAAAAGTAGACCCTAAAGAACCAGGTGTAAGAATAAATATTGAAAACAAAGATAATGCTTTAAAGATTGTTACAACAATGTCAAAAGAGATAACAGGTTATACAACAGCGACAAAAGACAGTATTAATAGAAATAATTTTGGATTTGTATTTTCATCTGATAATGTTCAATTAGATGGACAACTTATTAACAATATAACTATTTATAAAGCAAGAACACTTTCAACTAATGAGGATGGAATTTTTGAACCTCTTTATAAAACATTAACAACAACATATATAGAAAGAATGTTGAGATATATGACCACTGATTTTAAAGAAGATAAAATTAAGGAATTTTTTAGCACTAATCCAACAAGCCAAAAAAATAAATGGATAAAAAGTAAAGAGTTGGGAAATATTAACTCTATTTTACAAGAAGGAGATGACCTATTAATGAATATAGAAGGAGATAGTTGCCTTCTTCATATAATGTTCAATGGAGATGTTAAAAATCTTACTCTTGAAATAACTAAAGACTAAATTGTTAATAACAGTATAGATACTGTTAAAATAAAAAAAAGGAGGAATTACTATGGGATTCAGACTAAATATTAAAGGAGCAGAAGACATAGCTTTAGGAATGGATAATATATTGGAGGCAACATATAAATCAGATACTCCAGATGATTCAGATGCTAGAGCTACAGATTTGGGAGTTGTTATTAAAGTAATTGGAAAGATAATAACTCCAGTTAATGGAGAGGAAGCAGATGATACTAGAAAACTTGCAAAATGGTCTTTAGTATCAGCTGAGTCTTCAGACGCTTATAGAGATTTAACTCTTGATGTAATTTCTGGAAGTATAGTAGTAAGAAGTATTCACTTACCTAATGCTTTTATAGTGGATTATGAAGAAAAGTACAATGACAAAGGCGGAGTAGGAACATTTGAAGCTATATTTAAGCAGAAGAAAGAAAAAACAAGAGAAGTTACTATGGAAGGTGGATATGCTGCTGCTGAATAGTAGCAAAAGTTGGAGAGATTTTATCTCTCCAACTCTTTATAGTTAAGAAAATTATTTTCCTAAGTATAAAGAGCTGGAGAGGGGGGAGAATAATAATGATAATAAAAAATAAAATGCCTTTTTTTAAAAGAGGAGAAATATTAGATAGTCAGATTTTGGAAAATTTAAGAGATACACCATATGAATTTTACTCTTTGGCTTATAATAATTTTTTTAATGGAGTTATAACAGGGCTAAGTATTTGTGTTGAAAAAAATTTTATAGTAATTAAGCCTGGAATAATAAAATATAATAATTATTATTACAGAATAAACAAAATTATAAAATTAGAAGTGCCATTAGAAGATGGAGACTATATTTTAAAAATAAAATTTAATTCTGAAAAACTTGTAGATTTGGAGAAATATTCAGAACATTCATTAGAAGTACTACTTGATTTAAATGAAGTAAATAAAGATGGAGAAATGGAGTTAGGGAGAATAAAAAGACGTGAAGGAGCTGAAATTAAGAATTTAGAAGGATTTCTTGGAATAGAAAAAGAATATAACTTAATTTCAGAAATAAATAAACCTCAAAGTACAGAAAATGGGATAGTTCCTTCAATAAATATTTTAAAATTATTTGCTAGAAAAATGATAGAAAATAAAGAAACAGAACCAATGGATGAAAATCTTTGTATGAATATTTTATGTGGAAAAATTACAAGAGAAGCTTTAGATATATATTTAATGAAAAAATTAAATGTAGACTCAATGAATAGTAGCAATGAAGAGATATATTT
>JAHHTB010000187.1 GCA_020024855.1 Fusobacterium sp. | reverse complement strand
ATTTAAGTCTGATCTTTTAATAAATTATTAATTTCCTTTATGAATATTTTTTATCATCTCTTTTAGTACATCATAAATTTCAAAAATATCATCTGTTTTAAGCATATTAGGTAAAGCTACGAAAGAAAAATCTCTTTCAAGAGAAAAATCTTCTAAAATAATTTCTTCTACTTCATCATTTTTTAAAACTTCTTGTAAAGCACAATTATAAGCAAAAGTTATTCCTAAATCATTTTTAACAAGATTTAAAATAACAGGTACACTATCTATTTCATGATAAAAAGCAAAATCATCAATACTTAAATTATGAATTTGACATTCACTTTCAAAAATTACCCTTGTTCCACTTCCCTTTTCTCTCAAAATAAGTGGAGCAGCAATACATTCTTTTAATTTTTTAAAGTTTCTATATTGACTTCCTTTTTTACAAAATCCCGAAAATTTAGCTTTCATCAATGATGCATATCTATATTTTTTATGATTAAAATTTCCTTCTATAAGTGCAAAATCTATATTTCCTTTTTCTAGCTCCTGCAAAAGTTTATGAGTATTTTGTGTGGTAAGTTCAAAACTAACACCTTTCCAATAATCTATCATTTTAGGAAGTAAGAGTGGCATTATTCCCTCACTAATAGAAAGTGTTGCTCCAAATCTTATTGTTTTTTCCTTTGGTTGCTTAATAATTTCTATAAATTGTTGTTCCATTATAATCATTTTTTTTACCATATTATAAAATTGTTTTCCAGCTTCAGTAAGAATTATTCTCCTTCCTTCACGATTAAAAAGTTCAATATTATATTCTGTTTCGAGAGCTTTTAACTGTTGGCTTACAGCTGGTTGAGTCATATGAAGTTCTAAAGCTGTTTGTGTAGTATTTTCACATTCAGCAAGTTTCATAAAAGTATATAATTTTTGTTCTAACATCTTAGCACCTCTTATAATTTTTTTTTATTAATAAAGTAAAAATACTAATTTTAGTTTATAATAAATTTATTTTATAATCAAGAAAAATTTATTATAATACTATGCTTAAAATTAAAATGGAGATACAGTTTTTATAATCTGCTCTCCATTAATTATTAATATTTTCTAATTTCTCTATTTTAAAAATATTTTTTTAAAAATTCAACTATTCCATCTTCATCATTTGATAAAGTTGTGTAATTTAATTTTTTCTTAAATTCGTCAGTAGCATTTCCCATAGCTACACCATATTTTACTGCAAAAAGCATTTCTAAATCATTTTCAGCATCTCCAAATGCAGCACATTCCTCTTCCTTAATTCCAAAATACTCTAATATCCATTTTAAAGTTACTCCTTTATTTACATCCTTATTCATAACTTCTAAGAATGTATCACTTGAGAAAGCAACATGAACCTCATTTCCTAATCTTCTTTTAACTTCCTTTTCAACTTCTACCACTTTATCATGCTCACCTATAAAAACAACCTTAGGCATAGAATATGAATCAAAAGAATCGTGAGATTTTACAACAGGAGTTATTCCACATTTATTAGAATAAAATTCTACTTCCTCTTTATCAGCTCTATCTACATACCAAATATTATCTTGATAAAGATTTATATGAACACCCATAGAGTCAGCTATATCTATAAGCTCTCTCACATGATTTTCAGCAAGTGGTCTTTCAAAAAGTACAGATTTATCTTTATAATTTACAACTTTTGCTCCGTTATAACATAAAACAAGTCCATTATCAAGTCCTAAAAGTTTTGCTGTTGATTCTGTTCCACCAAAAGAACGACCTGTTGCAATAATTACTTTTACTCCTTTTTTTTCTATATCTAAAAGAAACTGCTTTGTTCTTTCAGATGGCTTATGATCACTACATAAAAGTGTTCCGTCCATATCAAGTGCAACTGCTTTAATTTTCAAAATTAATACCTCCTAAAATTTTTATATTCTAAAAAACATTATACATGAAGATAAAAATTTTTTCCATGAATATATAATAAATAGCAATATATTTATATTAGTAATTTTTAAATGATTTTGATATAATAATTAATGGAGGTAATAAATGGAACTTGAAAAAAATGAAGTTATAAATAATCTTTTAAATAAAAATTTAAAAATAATACAAAGACCTGATTTCTTTAATTTCTCTTTAGACTCTCTACTTGTTGCAAATTTTATTTCACTTGGAAGAGGAGTTAATAAGGTTGTAGATTTGGGAACAGGAAATGGAGCTATCCCTCTTTTCCTCTCTGAAAAAACTAAGGCAAAAATAACAGGAATAGAAATTCAAGAAATTTCTGCTAATCTTGCTAGAAAAAATATTGAATTAAATAATCTTTCTGATAGAATTGAGATTATAAATGATGATATGAAAAATTGGAAAAAATATTTTGTATCTGGTTCTCAAGATGCCGTTATTTCAAATCCACCTTTTTTCAAATTTCACGGAAATGAGGAGCTTTTAAATGATTTAGACCAACTTACTCTTGCAAGACATGAAATTTCTATCACACTTGAAGAAATTATAGAAACTGCGTCAGCTCTTTTAAAAGATAAGGGATATTTTGCAATGGTTCATAGACCAGATAGATTTTTAGAAATATTAGATATAATGAGGAAATATAAAATTACTCCAAAAAAAGTTAGATTTTGTCATTCTAAAATAGATAAACAGGCAAAAATTCTTCTTGTAGAAGGAGTTAAATTTGGAGCAGAGGGACTTACTGTTCTTCCACCTCTTATTTCACATGATGCCAATGGAAAATATTCAAAAGAAGTTTTAGATTTATTTGACTAAAAGAAAACTGCTGTAAAATTTACAGCAGTTTTTATTATTCATATATTTTTTTAATCTTTTCTTCTAGTTTTTTAGGAATTACATAATTTTCATTTGAAATATATTTTAATGCATTAAATGGTTTATTTTTATAAGCTGTTCTCTCATTTTTTCTATCATATAATTCTTCTTCTATATCGTTCTCGCACTCAACATAAACTCCTAGAGAATCTTTCACAAGAGATTTTATCATCTTATTTTTTTGATTTGAATTATAAATCTCCTCTCTTGTTCTCCATTTATGGTTGTCTTTATCATAAACTACAATATATGGAATTTTAAAAAGATTTAAAAGCATTATAAACTGTGGTATTGTACTTTTACTTCCACATTCAATAATTGAATAATCATATTTAAAAATATTTAAAAGTTTTCCAAGAAAAGATATTACTATTTTATCTGTTTGTCCCTCAACTAAAATTACTTTTTTAGCAAAAAAAAGTTCTCCTCTATCTGGATTTATCCAATAATTCATATTAAATGCTTTTATTGCATCTACCTTAAAAATATTATTTTTTACTTGTACAACTATTACATTATTATTTACTTTTTTTATAACACATATAGATTTATATTGCTTAAGTCCTAAAAAACTACTTGAATAAGTTTTTAAGTATACCTTTGTCCCTAATTTTGAAATTTTTATAAAACAATTATATAATTCCCTACTTTTTTGTGGATGAAGAAAAAGTTCTGGATCTTCAAAAAGAATAATTGCATTCCCTAAAATAGACTTTTTTCTTTCTATTGAAATCTCTGTTATAACCCTAAAAAATTCAAATAAAATATTTCTATAAATTTCAAAATTATAATATCCCTCATCTAATTTTTCATAGATTTTATATATATAGGCT
>JAHHTB010000186.1 GCA_020024855.1 Fusobacterium sp. | reverse complement strand
ATATTACATAAAAATGTGTGAAAAAGTGCAAATAAAAATTTAGGTGATCACTTTTTCTGATTACTTAATAAATGATTATTTTTTAAAAGGTCACTCAGTGAGTGACCTTTTTGTGAAAGATAAATTTTAGATATTGCTTTTTATTTTTTGCTAAAATAATTTAAAAATTAATTAACTTAACACTAATAATGATTTCAAAGAATTAAATTTAATATTGAAGAATTATTTTTATAAAATACTTTAAAAAAATTGAAGAAAATGTTAAAATGAATTTGAGGTTTTAGTATCTTGTAAAATTTAAGTATAGAAAAATAAATTTCATTAAAATTAGTTCCAGCAACTAGTTTTAGTATCTTGTAAAATTTAAGTATAGAAAAATCATTACCAATCGTGCATGCAATCCACGGTAGTTTTAGTATCTTGTAAAATTTAAGTATAGAAAAATTAATAATACAAAAAATAATATATTCATTAGGTTTTAGTACCTTGTAAAATTTAAGTATAGAAAAATTTTCTATAATAGTATAAACTATAAAGACAAGTTTTAGTACCTTGTAAAGTTTAAGTATGAGTATATTTTTAATATAATTTTTTTATTTTTTAATTATATAATTTACTTATCAATCCCCACTATTAAAAATTTGAAAGGAGAAAAGTATGGGGTTTAGAATAGGATTAGATATTGGAATTGCTTCTGTTGGATGGTGTTTATTAGATGATGAAAATAAAATAATCAATGCTGGTGTTAGATTATTTGAAGAAGCTAAAAGCGATGAGAATCAGAAAAGAAGAGAAAGAAGAGCTTCAAGAAGATTACTTAGAAGGAGACAACATAGATTAGAGAGATTAAAAGAGCTTTTATTTAATTATAGCATTATAGAAAATAAGGAATATGATTTCTATACAAATGAAATTTTACCATATGAAATTAGAAAAAAAGGATTATATAACCAATTAACAAATAGAGAATTAGCAATAGCTCTTTTTCATTTAATAAAAAGAAGAGGAGCAGGAGAATTTAATATAGAAACATCTAGCAAAGACGAAGAGGACACAAAAAATATTTTGTCAAATAATGAAAATAAATTGAACAGTGAAAATCTTTTTGTTTGTGAATTACAATTAGAGTTATTAAAAGAAAATAAAAAAATAAGAGGAGTTAAAAATAATTTTAAAACAACTTCTTATATAAAGGAAGCTAGACAAATTTTAAATACACAAAAAAATTATTTTTCACAGATCAATGATGAATTTATTGAAGAATATATAAATATTTTAGAAGGAAGAAGAAAATATTATCAAGGTCCAGGGCAAGCAAGTCCATATAGTTGGAAAAACGAAGAAGAATGGATGGATAAGTTAGTAGGAAATTGTTCTTATTTCCCAGAAGAACTTAGAATGGTAAAAAATTCATATACTTCAGAGTTATTTAATCTATTGAACGATTTAAATAACCTTAGCTTAAAAAGAGAAGAAAATAATAAATTAACAAAAGATGAAAAAGTAAAATTAATTGAAATATTTAAAAATACAAAAGAAGTTTCACTAAAAACAGTGGCAAAAGCTTTAAAAATAGATACGAATGATATTTCAGGATATAGAATAAATAAAGATAATAAAGCAATATTTACTTCTTTAAAAAGCTATATAGAAATAAATAAAATTTATAATTGTGATGATATAGAAATTTTGGATGAAATTGGAAAGATAGCTACATACTATCAAGATCCAAACACAAGAAAAAACAAATATCAAGAATTATTTTCTGAAAAGAATATAATAATGGATGAGGAAATTATAGATAAATTATCTAATAATTTAAAATATACAGGAACTCATTCTTTATCGAAAAAGGCTATGAACTTAATAATGGAAGATTTATTAGAAACCTCTAAAAATCAAATGGAACTTTTTACAGAAAAAGGGATTGTTCCATATAAAATGGATTTTAAAAGCGAAAAATATAAGTATATTCCAAAATCTTTTATAGATGAGTGGGTAGTTAGTCCAGTAGTAAAAAGATCTATGGGACAAAGTATAAATGTTGTTAATGAAATTTTAAAAACTTATGGAACTCCAGATGAGATAGTAATTGAATTGGCTAGGGAAAAAAATTCTGATGAAGTAAAAAATAGAAAAAAAGAAATTCAAAAAAGAAATGAAAATGAAAAAAATGAGATATCTAAACTTTTAGAGGATAGAAAACTCGATAAAAAATATTTCGAACTTTTAAGATATTGGAAAAAGCAAGATGGAAGATGTATGTATTCAAATGATTATATATCAATAGAGAATTTAATTGAAAATCCTAATGCTTATGAAATAGATCACATTATACCTCGCTCTATATCTTTTGATGATAGTCAAGATAATAAAGTTTTAGTAAAAAGAATAGAAAATCAAAATAAAGGACAAAGAAGTCCATATGAATATTTTTCTTCAAGTAGTACAAAAAGAAGTTATGAAGATTTTAAAAAACAAGTTTTAGAAATGTATAATAAAAAAATGATTTCTATGAAAAAAAGAGATAATCTTTTATTAGAAGAAGAAATTAGTAAATATTCCTCTAATTTTATAGCTCGTAATTTAGTGGACACTCGTTATGCTACAAGAGAACTTATGAATTTGTTAAGAAGATTTTTTATAGATAAGGAAAAACATGTAAAAATAAAATCTATCAAAGGAAGTTTTACAAGTCAAATCAGAAAACAATGGGAATTAACAAAATTAAGAGATGTATCTCATATTCATCATGCTCAAGATGCTTTTATCATTTTAATGGGAGAGAAAATTTTAAATAATTTAAGATGGGTTAAAGAATACTATAATAAAGATGAAAATATTAGATATCATATAAAAACAGGAGAAATATTAGATGATAAATCTTTTAGAGAATTATTTAACTATGATTATTCAAAAATAATTAAAAATTATAAAGATTTTAAATTTTCTTATTTTGTAGATAAAAAACCTAATCGTCAATTAATGAATGAAACGATTTATAGTACAAGAAAGTATAAAGAGACAAATGAAAAAGGGAAAATAATAGAAAAAGAATATGTTATTGGAAAAATTTCAAATATCTATGATAAAAATAGTAAAATTGTTAAATATTTTTCTGATGAAAAATTACAAAAAGAGCTTTTAATGTATCATAATGATAGACAGACTTTTGATAAAATGTTAAAAATATTTAATGAATATGGAGGAAAAAATTCTAAAATAAATCCATTCACTAAATATTTTGAAGAATTTGGATTTATAACTAAATATGCTAAAAAAAATAATGGATCAAATATAACAAATTTAAAATATAGAGTTTCTCAATTAGGAAATTATTTAGATATAACTCATAAATATAATACAGAGAAAAAAAGAATAATAATGGATACAATCCCTACATATAGAGCAGATATTTATTTTAATGGAAAAGAATATAAGTTTGTAAGTACTAGATATTTGATGCTTAAAGATAAGGGAAATTATTACGAAATAGATAGTGAAAAATATAAAAATGAAAAGCTAAAAAAAGGAATAGATGAAAATTATAAATTTGAATTTTCTTTATATAATGGAAGCATTATAAAGATAACCAAAAAAGATGAAACTTTTGAAAAATTAAGATTTAAAGGTGTCAATAATGATACTACAAAAAGAATAGAGGTAAATTTAATAGATAAAAATTATGG
>JAHHTB010000185.1 GCA_020024855.1 Fusobacterium sp. | reverse complement strand
GCTGACCTACGCAGTGCAAGTGCGTCGCTCTCCCAAACTGAGCTATATCCCCGAATACAAGAATAATATTATCATAAAATAAAAAAACTGTCAATAAAAAATATTTAATTTTTTATAGATATAAAATTTAAAAATTAAAGAAAATATAAAAAATTAAAACTAAATAAAAGGAGTACATTTTAAAATAAAAAAACACGGATATTTATTTTTATATTCAAAATATTTTATATAAAAACATTCTTAAATTTCAAAATAAATTCTTGATTTTTTACATAAAGAATGATACTATGAAACATATCTAAAAGTTATTTTAGATTTTGTGGAACTTATACTAGTCAAGGAGGACGGATGGAATTTTACAAAGATTTTAAAGGAAGTTTATGGAAAAAAGAAATTAATGTGAGGGATTTTATTCAAGAGAATTATAAGCCATATGATGGAGATGATTCATTTTTAGTTGATTCAACAGAAAAAACTAAAAAGGTATGGAATAAATTAACAGAAATGTTTAAAGTGGAAAAAGAAAAAGGGATTTATGATGCAGAAACTAAAATGCCTCAATCTATTTCTACTTATGGACCAGGATATATTGAAAAAGATTCAGAAGTAATCGTAGGATTACAAACAGATGCACCTTTAAAGAGAGGAATTTATCCAAAAGGTGGATTAAGAATGGTAAAAAATGCTTTAGAGTCTTATGGATATAAAATTGATCCAATGACAGAGGAGATATTTACTAAATATAGAAAAACTCATAATGAAGGAGTATTCTCAGCTTATACTGATGAAATAAGAGCTGCTAGAAAAAGTGGAATTATAACAGGACTACCAGATGCTTATGGAAGAGGTAGAATAATAGGAGATTATAGAAGAGTTGCTCTTTATGGTGTGGATAGATTAATAGAAGATAAAAAAGATCAAATGAAACAACTAGAAGCAGCAGATTTTAATGAAGATGTAATCAGAAGAAGAGAAGAAATTTCTGAACAAATAAATGCATTAAAAGATTTTGTAAAAATGTGTTCTTCATATGGTTTTGATGTAACTAGACCAGCAAAAGATGCTAAAGAAGCAGTTCAATTTTTATACTTTGCTTATCTTGCAGCTACTAAAGACCAAGATGGGGCAGCTATGTCATTAGGTAGAACTTCTACTTTCTTAGATATTTATATTGAAAGAGATTTAGAAAATAAAGTTATAACTGAAGAAGAAGCTCAAGAATTAATTGATCAATTTATAATAAAATTAAGAATAATTAGATTCTTAAGAACTCCAGAATATAACGATTTATTCTCTGGAGATCCAACTTGGGTAACTGAGTCAATAGGAGGGCAAGGTGTAGATGGAAGAACTTTAGTTACAAAAACTTCATTTAGATATCTACATACATTATATAATTTAGGACCAGCACCAGAACCAAACTTAACAGTTTTATGGTCAGCTAACTCTCCAGAAAATTGGAAAAAATTCTGTGCAAAAGTTTCAATAGATACATCTTCTATTCAATATGAAAATGATGATCTAATGAGACCAGAATTAGGAGATGACTATGGAATTGCTTGTTGTGTTTCTCCAATGAAAATAGGAAAAGGAATGGAATTCTTTGGAGCAAGAGCAAACTTAGCAAAAGCATTACTATATGCTATTAATGGTGGAAGAGATGAAAAGAGTGGAGCTCAAGTAGCACCTAAATTTACTCCTGTTCAAGGGGAATACTTAGAGTTTAATGATGTAATGGATAAGTTTGACCAGATGATGAAATGGTTAGCAGGAACTTATGTTAATGCATTAAAAATTATTCACTATATGCATGATAAATATTCTTATGAAGCATTTGCTATGGGACTACATGATTTAAATATTGAAAGAACTCAAGCTAGTGGAATTGCTGGACTTTCAATAGTAGTAGACTCATTAGTGGCAATAAGAGATGCTAAAGTAAAAGTTATAAGAAATGAAGAGGGAATAATTGTTGACTTTGAAAGAGAAGGAGATTATGTTCCATTTGGAAATGACGAAGATTCAACAGATGAGTTAGCAGTTCAAATTGTTGAGAAATTTATGAATTACTTAAGAACTCATGGAACTTATAGAAATTCAAAAGCAACTCAATCTATTTTAACAATTACTTCAAACGTTGTTTATGGTAAGAAAACAGGAAATACTCCTGATGGAAGAAGAGCAGGAACACCTTTTGCTCCAGGAGCTAACCCAATGAATGGAAGAGATACAAGAGGAGCAATTGCATCACTTTCATCTGTTGCAAAATTACCATTCCACCACTCAGAAGATGGAATATCTTATACTTTTGCAATTTCTCCAGCAGCATTAGGAAAAGAGAAAGAAAATAGAATAGAAAACTTAGTTACATTATTAGATGGATACTTTACTCCACAAGGTGGACAACATCTAAATGTAAACGTTTTTGATAGAGAGTTATTAGAAGATGCTATGGCAAATCCTGAAAAATATCCTCAATTAACAATAAGAGTTTCTGGATATGCAGTTAACTTTGTAAGATTAACTAGAGAGCAACAATTAGATGTATTATCTAGAACTATAAGTGGAAAAATGTAATAATTAATTAAGGAGGGAGTTCGCTCCCTCCTTTTTAGAATAAATAAGGAGAAAAAAGTTTATGGTTTTAGGAAACATTCATTCATATGAAAGTATGGGAACAGTAGATGGACCGGGAATAAGATTTGTTGTTTTTTTACAGGGGTGTCCATTGAGATGTAAATTTTGTCATAATCCAGATACTTGGAATATAAATGATAAAAAAATAGAAGAAAAAGCTGAAGATGTATTGAAAAAAATAAAGAGATATAAAAATTTTTTTGGAAAAAAAGGTGGGGTAACAGTAACAGGTGGAGAACCTTTAGTTCAAAGTGATTTTGTGTTGGAGTTATTTAAATTATGTAAAAAAGAGGGAATTCATACAGCTTTAGATACTTCTGGCTATATATTTAATGAAAAGGTAAAAGATGTATTAAATTATACTGATTTAGTTTTGTTAGATATAAAAGCTATTGATGAAAAAATATATAAAGATTTAACAAAGGTTGAACTTGAAAATACAATAAAGTTTGCTGAATATTTAAAAAGTATAAAGAAACCTGTTTGGATTAGACATGTTGTTATTCCAGAGATAACTGATAATGATGAGATGTTAAAAAAGATGGCAGAGTATATTTCAACTTTAGATAATGTAGAGATGGTTGAGATACTTCCTTATCACACTTTAGGAGTTTTTAAATATAAAGAACTAGGATTAAAATATCCTTTAGAAGAAGTAGAGGATCTTTCTTATGAGAGAAAAGTGGAAATAATGGAGATATTTAAAAAATATAATCTTCCTGTACATTAAAAGAAATTTATTTTAAGGTGTTAGTTTTGTAACTAGCACTTTTTATTTTATAGAAAGTATTTGGTAGATAATTATTTGTTTCTTTTTTAGAAAAAATAAAAAAGTACTGATACATTTAAGTGCCAACACTAAAAATTGTATACTTGCTAAAAGATTATTATGAAAATCTATTTTATTTTTTACTAACACTATTTGACAAAGAGTTTATATATTTTTAAAATTCTAAAAAATAAAAAATCCTTACTAAAATTAGCAAGGACGAAATTTCAAAAATGGTGCCTAGGAATAGATTCGAACTATCGACCGTACGGGTATGAACCGTATG
>JAHHTB010000184.1 GCA_020024855.1 Fusobacterium sp. | reverse complement strand
TTCATGTGTCTTAGGTATATTAAATTCCATTCTACTAATCCTCCTACTAGTCTTTTATTAACTTTTCTATTTTTTCATTATTGTTGCTTGACCTTTTAAAACTATTTTTCCTTCTTGATTTGTACATGTAGTAGATAAAATAACTCTATTCTTTTCAGGAATTAATTCAATAATTTCTGCAGAAGCTGTTATAGTATCTCCAAAATATACTGGGGCTGTAAATTTTAATTCTTGTCCCATATAGATACTACCTTCACCTGGAAGCTTAGTTCCCAATACTGCTGAAACAAGACCTGCTGTCAACATTCCATGAGCTATTCTATGTTTAAACATTGTTTGCTTAGCATGTTCTTCGTTTAAATGAGCTGGATTAACATCTAAAGTAATTCCTGCATACAATACAACATCTGTCTCTGTTATTGTTTTTGATACAGATTCTTTCATTCCTATTCTTAAATCTTTAAATTCCATTATATTTATCCCCCTCTATCAATATTAAGTTATTGCTATAAATTTTATACTACTCCAAAAGAAGCTAAAACAATACAAATTGCCACTGTAATTACAGGAATTATAGCCGTACACATAGCTATATCTGCATATGATTCTCTATGTGTCATTCCAGTTACTGCTAAAACTGTTATAACTGCTCCATTATGTGGCATAGTATCAAGACCACCACATGCCATTGAAGCTATTCTGTGTAATACTTCTGGACTTATATTTAATGCCATTGCATCTCTTAAGTATGTGTCTGCTAAAGCTTGAAGAGCTATACTTAGCCCACCTGAAGCAGAACCTGTAATTCCTGCAAGTGCAGAAACTGAAACAGCTTCAGAAACTAATGGATTATTTGAAATTCCTAATAAAGCTCCCTTAACTATTGCAAAAGCCGCCATTGATGCTATTACATTTCCATAACCTACTTCTGAAGCTGTATTCATTATAGCTAAGAAAGAACCAGACACACCATCACTAAGAGTTTTTAATACATTTTTCATTCTTTTTAAATTTGCTAATATTGCCACTATTATAGAGATAACTAATGAAATTATTAAGCTCCAATTTCCTACAACTTTTGTTGCTGTTGTCCCATATTTGCTAAGATATGATAAATCTAAGCTAGGAAAAATAACTTTAGATGTGATAAGTCCTACAACTAGAACTAAAACTATAGGAAGTATAGCTATTCCAAATGGAGGTAATTTTCCTGAATTTTCAGCACTTTCTGTTTCTTCAACTATATGCTCTAATTCTTCTTCACCTTTATGAACTCCATATCCTTCTCCTCTAGCCATTGCTGCTTTTGCTCTTCTTTGTAACCAAATAACTCCTGCTGTTCCCATTATAATAGAAGCTATTATCCCTAAAACTGGAGCTGCATAAGCATCTGTTCCAAAATATTGCATTGGAATAGCATTTTGAATTTGTGGTGTTCCTGGTAAAGCTGTCATTGTAAATGTAAAGGCTCCACAAGCAATAGCTCCTGGCACAAATCTCTTAGGAATACCGGCTTGTCTAAATAAAGCAGCTGCTACTGGATAAATAGCAAATGAAACTACAAATAGTGAAATTCCACCATAAGTTAATACACCACAAGCTAGAACTATAGCAAGAATAGCTCTTTCTTTTCCAAACTTTTCACAAATAAAATAAGAAATACTTTTAGCTGATCCTGTATCGTCCATAACTTTTCCAAAAATTGCTCCAAGCAAGAAAATTGGAAAATAAGTTCTTACATAACCGGCTAAACTTCCCATAAATACTTCTGTATATGTTGCTAAAACATGAATATCTCCTGTTCCTATCCCACTCATAATTGCAGCAAAACAAGCTAATATTGGTGCTAATATTAAAACAGAAACTCCTCTATAAGCTAAGTACATTAATAAAATAAGCGATAATACGATTCCTATTGTTCCAAATACCATATTTTCTCTCCTTTTTTCTTTTATTTTTTAATTAAAAATTAAATCCATTTTCTCATCTCTAAAAATCTTAGATTTCATAAATTTAAGACTCTCTGAAATAAGAGGTATAAATTCCATTTGTTCCAATATATCTTTTTGAATATCAATACCTGGAGCAACTTCTGTAAGCATTAATCCATCTTTAGTAAGTTCAAATACAGCTCTTTCTGTAACATATGTTACCTTTTTATTATTTTTATTAGCTATGTCTCCACTAAAAGTAATTTGTTCTACTTCTTTTACAAATTTTTTAACTTTTCCTTCTTGTAAAATTTTAAGTTCTCCATTATTAAATTCAACTTTTAACCCACCTGCAGTAAAGGTTCCACAAAATACTACTTCTTTTGCATTTTGAGTAATATTTATAAATCCACCACAACCTGCTATTTTAGGACCAAATTTTGAAACATTTATATTTCCTTTAGCATCACATTGAGCTAAACCTAAAAATGCAATATCAAGTCCACCACCATCATAAAAATCAAACTGATAAGGTTGATCTAGTACTGCTGTAGCATTTAATGTTGCTCCAAAACTAAGCCCTCCCATTGGAGTTCCACCTATTGCTCCTGGCTCTACTGTAGGTGTAAAATATTTTTCTTGTCCTTCTTCATTAAGAATTGTTGCTATAACTTCTGGCATACCTATTCCATAATTCAATATTTTTTTATTTTTATCTAAAAGCATTGCACATCTTCTTGCTATAACTTTTCTTTCATCTAATTTGGCTTTAACTGAAGTTTCTTCTACTGCAATATTATTAGTTACATATCCAATATTAAAATTCTCATTAAAAGTTTGCATGTGATTTTCAGGTGTCTCTGAAACGACTATATAATCAACCATAATTCCTGGAATTTTTACATCTTTTGGTGCTATGCTTCCTCTTTTAACTTTTCTTTTAACTTGTACTATAACTTTTCCACCAAAATTTTTTGCAGCTGTTGCAGCTGATAAAGCTTCAAGAGTAAGAGCTTCTTCTTCAAATGAAATATTTCCATCTTCATCTGCTGAAGTACCTCTCAAAAGTGCATAATCAATTTTAGGTGCATGATAAAATAGTAATTCTTTCCCTTTTAATTTTATTTTTTCTACAATATTCTCTGTAGTTATATTATTTAATTTCCCACCTTGGAAATCTGGATCTATAAATGTTCCAATTCCAACATGAGATACAGTTCCAGGTTTTCCTGCTGCCATATCTCTAAACATTTGAGAAATAACACCTTGCGGAAGATTATAAGCTTCTATTTCATTATTATTAGCAAGTTCTCCTAATTTAGGAGATAATCCCCAATGACCACCTACAACTCTTTTTAAAAGTCCTTTATGTGCAAAGTGTCCTAATCCTCTTGATTTACTATCTCCAAATCCAGCAGCAAAAATTATGCTTAAATTATTTGGATAACCATTTTCTAAAAATGAGTTCTCAATAGATGTCAGTATTTCTTCTGGAACTCCTATTCCTACGAATCCACATATAGCTATAAAAGAATTATTATCAATAATTTCTGAAACCTGACTAGGTTTTATAAAACGTAATCTTTCCATTTTCTCACCTCTAAATTTATATTGAACCAGTTCTCAATTTTATTAATACTATATTTTTTTGTTTTTGTCAACAACAAAATGATTTTTTTTTAAAAAAATAAACTAAAAAAGTACATTTTTTTAAAAAATAATAAAGAAAAAAGTCGTAAAAAAAATTTTTTAGAATATAAAA
>JAHHTB010000183.1 GCA_020024855.1 Fusobacterium sp. | reverse complement strand
ACTTAAGGGAATTAGAGTAGTTGATTATTTGACTTTTTTAGAGGAGTTTGAAGGGAAAATAGATGTTGATAAGATAGATAGTTTTTGGGTTTTGATGACTGGAGGTTTTAATAGTTTCTATAATAATCTACAGAAAAACTTGAAAAGAGCTTTTGACTTAATTTTATCAATCGGATTATTTATACTTTTCACTCCTTTTATGTTGTTTACCTATATTTTGGTAAAGTTTGATATTGGAGCTAAATATATTTTTATTAATCCAATGAAAATAATAAAGAATCCAGCATTTTTTATGCAGAAAAGAATTGGATATGAAGGGCGAGAGTTTGAGATTATAAAGTTTAGAAGTATGAAGATACACGATCCAAATAAGTATTCTAAATATGCTTCTGAAACTGATGATAGGATAACAAAGATAGGTCATTTTATAAGAAAGACAAGATTGGATGAACTACCTCAAGTAATAAATGTAATAAGAGGAGATATGTCCTTTGTAGGACCAAGACCAGAATGGAATGAGTTAGGAAGAGAGTATGAGAAGAAGATAAAAAATTATCATCTAAGATATTCAGTACATCCAGGAATAACAGGATGGGCACAAACAATGTTTAGTTATGGTGCTTCGCTAGATGATGCTAAAGTGAAGCTTGAATATGATTTATATTATATAAAAAATCAGAGTTTTATACTGGATATGATTATATTATTTAAAACAAGTAAAACAATATTATTTAGGAAGGGAATGTAGTAATGGATTTAAGATTTTCAGTATTAATGTCAATCTATTATAAAGAGGTGCCAATTAATTTAGATAAAGCATTAGAGAGTATTACTGATATTCAAACTTTAAAACCTAATGAAATTGTATTGGTAAAAGATGGTCCTTTAACAAAAGAATTAGAAAATATTATAGATAAGTATATAAAAAAATATCCAAATTTATTTAAAATAATTGCATTAGAAAAAAATTATGGTTTAGGGAAAGCATTAAATATAGGATTAGAAAGTTGTACATTTGAATTAGTAGCAAGAATGGACGGTGATGATATTTCTAAACCTGACAGATTTGAAAAACA
Source organism: Fusobacterium sp. (assembly GCA_020024855.1). Lineage (GTDB taxonomy): Bacteria > Fusobacteriota > Fusobacteriia > Fusobacteriales > Fusobacteriaceae > Fusobacterium_B. Next base: position 2,629 of record JAHHTB010000183.1, on the reverse strand, counting down.
AATTGAATTTATGAAAAAAAATCCTCAAGTAGATATTTTAGGAAGTTGGATAGATGAATTTATAGAAAAAGATAATAATATTAAAATTAGAAGTATAAGGAAAGTGCCAGAAAAGAATAATGAAATATATTTAAAATTGAAATCAATATGTGCATTTAATCATCCTACAGTAATGTATAAAAGGAGAAAGGTTATAGAAGCAGGAAGTTATTTGCAAGATTTCGTATTAGAAGATTATTATTTGTGGATAAGATTAGCTCAGAAGAATGCAGTTATGTATAATTTACAGGAAAGCTTATTAAATTTCAGAATAACAGAAGGAACATCCAAAAGAAGAGGAGGGATTAAACTATTAAAAAGTGATTTGAAATTTCAGAGATATTTATTAGAAAGTCATTTTTTAACTAAAAGTGAATATTTAAGAAATATTATAATTTATGGAACATATAGAATAATTCCATGGAAATTGAGGGAATTATTGCAAAGATTGTTGAGAGGATAGAGAAAGATGGAGCTAAGAGAATTTCAATTAAAAACACTTGAGATGTTATTAGAAGTAGATAAAATACTAAAAAAAAATAATTTAAAATATTTTTTATTGTATGGAAGTACTTTAGGGGCAATAAGACATAATGGTTTTATACCTTGGGATGATGATATAGATATTGGATTGTACAGAAGAGAATTTGAAAAAATGGAAAAAATTTTACAGAAAGAATTGTCTGAAAAATATTTATATTGCAGAGTAGGAAAAAATAGGATTCCAAATGCACCAATAGGATATTTGTATGATATTTCTGATAGAACAATGCCATTATCCGAAGTTCCAACTATTGATATATTTCCAATAGATAATATACCAGATAATAGGATTTTACAAAAAATACAATTGTTTTTTTCAAAAGTATATCATTTATGTGTTTATAGAAATCCTTCTAAAAATAGAGGAAAGAAAGCTTATTATATAACAAAAATAATATTAAGTATTACCCCAAAATTTATGCTAGATTTTTTAGAGAAAGTAAGCAAAAAAATTATTATATTTTGGAAAGATAGATCAACTAAATTTATAGGCAATATCTTAGCTGGAGCCGAAGGAAAAGATATTAGGCTATATTCTGATTTTAATGAAGGAGTTTTAAAAAAGTTTGAAAATCATGAGTTTTTAGTACCTGAATGTTGGGATAAATATTTAAAACAAATATATGGAAATTATATGATTTTACCACCTCAAAGTGAACAAAAACCAAAACATAAAAAATTTTAGTAGTTTTTATTAATAAGGGAGTGTAGAAATGAAGAAAATTATAACTTATGGAACATTCGATTTATTGCATTATGGACATATTAATTTACTAAAAAGAGCAAAGGCTCTTGGTGATTACCTGATAGTAGTGTTATCAACAGATGAATTTAATTGGAATATGAAACAAAAAAAATGTTATTTTACTTATGAAAAAAGGAAAGCTTTATTAGAAGCAATAAGATATGTTGATTTAGTTATACCTGAAAACACTTGGGAACAAAAGAGTTCGGATATAAAAGAATTCAAAATAGATACATTTGTAATTGGGGATGACTGGAAAGGACAATTTGATTATTTAAATGAATATTGTGAAGTAATTTACTTAACAAGAACACCAGAGATTTCCACAACACAGATAAAAAAAGATTTAAGCCGATAGTAGCATTGAAGGAGGAATATAATGAAATATGAAAAAGATTTAATATCGGTTATAATTCCTATTTATAATATGGAAAAATATTTAGAAAAATGTCTTAATTCAATTTTAAATCAAACATATAAAAATTTAGAAATAATTTGTATAGATGATGGTTCAATAGATAATAGTAATAATATAATACAAGAATTTCTGAAAAAGGATAATAGAATAAAACTAATTCAACAAAAAAATAAGGGTTTAGGATGTGCTAGAAATATAGGAATTGAGAATTCAAATGGAAATTATATTACTTTTGTAGATAGTGACGATTGGATAAAAGAGGACTTTTGTGAATATTTATATAAGAATATAATAAAATATAATACAGATTTAGTAGCACTTCCTTTGTGTCCAATATCAGAAAATGGAAAAATTTTAAGGGACATTTATGATAAAAAAATTAATATTCTAAAAGATTCAGAAGCAATAGAAAATATGTTTTTAAGAGATGGGATTTCTTGGTGTGCACCATCAAAATTATATAAAAAGGAATTATGGAGAGATATAAGATTTCCAGAAGGAATACTAATGGAAGATAAAGCAACACTTTACAAAATTTACTCAAAATGTAAAAAAATACTCTTTATAAGAGAGAAGAAATATATGTATTTAATACGTAAAGGTAGCATTATGCATAGTAAATTTTCTGAAAAAAAATTAGATTCTTTTAAGATCCAATTTGACATGAGTAAATTTTTAGAGAAAAATTATCCCCAAAAAGTTATTTTATCAAACGCATATCTTGTAAAAATAAGTTTAATTTATCTATGTGAGATGTCTGTATATAATTATGATAATTTTGGTATAATGGAGGAATTATTTAAATATCTAAAAAAATATAGAAAAGATTTTTTTAGAGCTAATATAATAGATGTTCGTTTTAAATTGTTAAACATATTATTCAT
>JAHHTB010000182.1 GCA_020024855.1 Fusobacterium sp. | reverse complement strand
ATCAAGTTCAGCTAAACGATCTTCTGCTGTAATTTTTAATGCCGTCTCTTCAAGATTTTTTATAACATTTTCTTTTATTTCTGTATTGTTATTGTTATCTTTAATTAATTCATTAATATTCATATTATCCTCCTAAAGTTCAATTTCATATCCTTTTTCTTTTGAATGGCTTATAGTATTTTTCTCTTGTTTTGGAGAAATATTTTTAGAAATATCTTTTTCAAATCCCATATTTGTTGTTATTTTTTCTAAAATATTTTTTCTTTCTTTTTCTTGATTTAATTTAAAAATTTCTAATAATTTTTCTTTATCAAATTCAGGAATATTAAATGTTTTTTCTAAATTTGAAAGTCTAAACTTATTCTTTTTTCCTTGAAGTATATCTTGGCTAATAGTAAAACTAACATGTTTTTTATTTTCTTCCCATTCTGTAACATACCCATCTTTTTCCATATTAGAAATAAAATTTTCTTTTGAAGTAGATGTCTGCATATTTTTAATTACATTTTCTGCTAGCTTTGTAATGTCAGCTCCTTTTTTGATTATTTGGTATTTATTTTTGTCATAACTTATAACTTCACCTTTTTGCTTTATCATCTCTTTGTTATCAATTCCGTAAGACTTACATATCTCATCATTAAGTTCTTTTTTTAAGCGTAAATTATCAATTGTTTCATGTAATTTTTTGCCTGTTTCAAAATTTACAGTATTGACAATGAAATGACTATGAAGATGTTCTTTATCATCATGAACGGCTATAAAAACTTCATGATTTGGAAAAGATTTTTCAGCCCATTTAATAGCGATTTCTAATACTTTTTCTTTGGTTACTTCATTTGGTGAAAAACTTTGAATATAGTGGCGATATTGTCTACCATCTGTCTTATCAAAAAACTCTTTTGTTTCAAAAAATTCATAGGCTACTTTTTTATAATTTTCATTGCAATTTATTCCATAAGTTTCACATGCTTTTTCTCCAACATATTCTAAAACTTTTTTAAGAGAAGTATGTGTTTTGCCACTTTTTTTTACGACTTTAATAATTGCCAAACTTTTACAATCTCCTCGTGTAAATTTTTTGCTTCCTCAAGTTCATTTATCATAGTAGCACTATTAACTTTTTTAGCTATTTGATTAATATTGTTCGATAAGTTTCTTGTAACCTTTCTTAAGTCATCAATAATTTCATTATATTCCTTAATATCATCAATAAGATTTTTACGAATTAGTTCTCTTAAAAATTCAGCCTGACTTACATTTAATTTATCTGCTTGATAAATTAATTTTAAATGATCTTCTTCTGTCAATCTTACAGTAAACTGTTTTAAATTTTTTTTCATAAATAACCTCACTTTCATACAAAGTTTTTATAATTTTTTTCTCACATAACAAAGAAAAAAATTATAAAAATTAAAGGGGTATTAGGGGAATTTTCCCCTAACAAGCGACAAATAGCGACAGCATATTTGAGTAGCTTGCTAACACTGCAAATACAGGAAATTAATTGTTCAAAATTTCATTTTTAAAAACTTTAAAATTTAAAAGTGAAAGTGATATAGCAGTGTTACCTAGCATTTTTTCTTTAAGGAAAATAGATGCTGTTTAAACTCAAAAATATTCATTTTAGCAAGTGTGCTTTTATTAGCTTGTAATACTTCAAAAGGAATGTTTATTATTATATTTTCAATTTCATTTTTTAAATGTTGATCAGAAATAATTCCAGCAAAATAAGAAAGCCATTTTCTTTTATTTTCTTCTAATAATTTTGGCTTTTCTGATGTAGTATTTGAGTTATAAATTTCATAGTTCCATTCGCCATTAAGTCCTTTATAAAGAATTGCATTAAAATTTCTTCCTTTACCAGATTTAATGTACTCTAAAGTTAGATTATAAATTTCTGTAAACTTTTCTTCAGATAGATTTATAATCTTTTTTCTAATATTTTTCTTTGTAGCATTGTTAAGTAAATAGAAAGTATTTTTTTCTAAAAAATCATAACTACTACTATCTTCTATTTTGTTATTAGAATTAGTTGATATAGTATTAGTAGTAGTTCTTTTATTAGTAATTCTTTTATTAGTTTTCTCTTTTATTAGTAGTGTTGGTTTTACCGAAGTCGGTGTAGCCGGAATCGGTTTTTCCAATTGCGGTGAGATCTCTTTATTACCAATGCTTTTCTTATGTGAGTTTTCTTTTTTTTGCTTTGAAATTTCTACTTTTTCTTTTGATATTTTTTTGTAATGTACAGTGCAATTTTCAGGAACTGTTACAAAATTTTTTAAAACTTCTTCATGACTAATTGGAACTTCAAAAACAAGATAAAAATTTTCTATGATTATCCCTGATTTTCTGATTTCAAAATAATGACAGTAATTAAATTCTCTAAGTTCATTTAAATATGCTCTTGTTTTATCTTTTTTATCTTTATCCTTTACACCTGATAAATGATTTAAATTGATTTTCCAGTCATCAGGTCTTCCTATTAAATAAGTTAATAGTCCAGAAGCTCCCCAAGATAATCTATTATCATTGATTCCTGTTTTATCTATTTGAATATATGGGTTTTCTCTTTTAATTATTTTTACTATTGCCATTCTAGCCTCCTAAAAATTTTGAGCTCGTCCGTAGAGCGTCCGATTTTCTAAAAATTTTTAAGGCGATTTAAAACTTTTAAAATTTTTAATATAAAAAAAAGCCATAAAAATCAACATTTATAGCTTTTAACCAATTTTAATATCTTTTGCATGTATTTCTCAAAATCTGTTGGTAGCAATACCTTGTGGGTTCGAGTCCCACTTCAGGCACCATCAAAAAATAAATGCCATATGTATTAAGTGAATTAATATATATGGCTTTTTTATTTATTTTTATCTTTGATTATTATTTTGGGTGTATAATTTTTAGTGTTGGTACTTAAATGTATCAAAACTTTTTTATTTTTGAAAAACGTCTTAAATATTTAATGTAGTCATCATTGATAGTTATCAATTTATATTTGTTTTATTTTTCATATTTTTTTCTAGAAAAAAAGACTGGAAACAATTATCCAGTCTTAATTTCTTATTTCCCTCTTTTGGTAGAGAATCACCGATTTTGTCGATCCTCGTTTATATGGTAGAGGTTCACCGCTTTTTTAACTCCCACTTAAATTGGTAGGGTTCACCGCTCTTTTAGGCTCTCCTTTTGTGGTTGGGAACACCACTTCCCTATTCATTATAGGGAAATATTAAATGTAAATTATTCTACCATAAAAACTTTTATTTTTCAACTATTTTTTTAATAAGTAAACTTTTATTTCTTTTGTCCAATTTGGGAAATCTTTTTCATTTACTATAGCTTTTATTTAAACACCATATTGATTAATATTTTTCATTTTCTAAAGCTTTTTTAAAATTAACTTTAATAGAATAATTTACTATTGCACCAAAAAAAAGTCTAGTTTCTTCATCTTTAGCATTAAATGCTATCTTTTGTAGTTCCTCTAAAGATAATGTTTTATAAACTTCGTAAAATTCATCAAAATATTTATTTAAGTCTGTCATAAGAACCATCTCCTTTTTATTTTTTTAAACTTTCAATTAATCCATTTTTAAATCCGATTAAAAAATCTATAATAGCAAAATAACCATAAAAAGTTGCAAAACAAATTATTGCTGATAAACCAAAGTTTATTAAATATTTTTTTTCAATTGTCCCTTTTACCAAATATTCTAATATTAATCC
>JAHHTB010000181.1 GCA_020024855.1 Fusobacterium sp. | reverse complement strand
AAAGTGACAATAGAGTTTTTAACTCCTACTTTTTTTAAAGTAGGTTCTCGCTTTAAATGTGAATATTCTAACTATCTATTTTTTTCTTGGTTATTAAGAAAATTTAATAAAACTGTAGAGTTGGAAGAAAAAATAGCTATATCTAGAGATATGATAGAAAAAATTATCCTAGTTGATGAAAGACTAGAAAAAGTTGAAATTAATTTAAAGGAATTTACTACTCAAGCTTTCAAGGGAGAAATAGAATTAGACTTTAAAGAGCTAGATAGTAATTTGAATGAAAAATTTGAAAAAGTATTAGCTTTTGGATTAAAAAATAATATTGGATACAAAAATAAAAATGGTTATGGGAAAATAAAAATAAATAATTGAGGAGGGATTTATGTCAAGATATATTGTAACTATTGAAACAGTAAAGATCAAAGACTTTTTATTTTCTACAAATAAGTTGAGAATAATAAGAGGTGCAAGTTATCTTTTAGACTATCTAAATCAGATAGTTGTACCAAAAATATTGAAAGAAAATGGAGTTGAAGAGAGGGATATTATCTATATAGGAGCTGGAAATGCAAAGTTTTTTACAGATACAGAAGAGCAAGCTAAAAAGATAGCTTTAGAAGTAAAAAATGCTTATAGTAAACAAGCACCTAATTCAAAAGTTGTTATATCTTATACTGAAACTGAATATAGAGTAGATGGAGATAATAGTCAAAATAAAAGAAAAATATGGGAAGATATAGATAAACTAGCTCAAAATACAGCTGTAGAAAAGAGTAAAGGTTTTTCTATGTCAAATATAGATTTTATAGGAATTGAAAAATGTGAGATTTGTGGTACAAATCCAGCTCAACTTTCGGCTCAAAATTTGGAGAGAGATTTGGAAAATTTAGATTTTAATATAAAAGATGGAAAAGTTTATATTAAGATAAAAGATAATGATGAATACTATTTTGATGTTTCAAGATTTAGAGAACAGATAAAGGATTTAACTGGAACTAGAGGAAATGGAGAAAGAAGAGGCCTTATTTGTGAAGAGTGTTTAAGAAAATTAATCTTTTCTAATATGATTAAAAATATAAAAAGTGATAATAAAAATATAAGTTTCTATGGGGATATGCAAGAGAAATTTCCAAAACTTGATTTAAAAACAGAGATAAGTGACTATGAAAATGGTAAGAGCTTTATAGGATTTATGTATAGCGATGGAGATGGATTAGGAGAATTTTTAAAGAATATCTCTGAGGAATTTAAAAAGAGTGCAGATAATGAGAAAATAGAAGAGGAGTATTTAGAGTTTTTAAAGACTTTTAGTAAAACATTGGATAGAAATACTAAAGAAGCTCTTGCAGAAACAATTAGAGATATTTTTCAGGAAAATGGAGAAGAAAAAAGATTTGGTGAGTTTTTAATAGTAGGTGGAGATGATGTTTGTGCTGTATTTAATCCAGAGTTGGTGCTAGAAGTATCTGAAAAGTTTCAAAGAAAATTTGAAGATAAAATGAATGAGTATATATCGAATACAAAAGCTAAAAATAGTAAGATAACATCTTCATCTGGAGTTATTATTGCAAAATCAAAAACTCCTGCTTTTCAACTTTTTGAACAAGCTTTAAAATTACAAAAAAGTGCTAAGGCAAAAAGATATGAGTGTAATAATGCTAGTAAAAACCTTGCTCAAACAGGATTTATTGATTTCCAAGTTATTGGATCAGAAGGTTGTGTAGATATAACAGAATTTAGAAAGAAAATAAGCAAACAAGATAATTTAGTTATGGAAAGACCATATGCAATAAATATAAAAAATGATTTAGGAGTAAATAATATAGAGAAGTTATTCTCTTCAATAAAAAAGTTTAAAGGAGTAAAATTTCCTAAAAATAAATTGAGATATATTTATGAATTAAAAAGAAAATCAAATGAAGAGTTAGAAGATTTTGAAAAGAAAATGGAGTTTATAAATATTCTCTCTAAGATGAAATCTGAACATAGGGATTTAATAAGAGAAGAATATAATATAGATTATGGATATTATGATTTTGAAAAATATTTTAATAATATATTTGATATAGTAGAGTTATATGATTATATAGGTGGTGAAGCTGATGAAGATTAATTATGAAATAGAACTTATAACACCAGCTCTTACAGCATCTCTAGGAATAATAGGGAAAGATATAGATATAGTTGTAAAAGTAGATAAAGATGGAAAGCCATTTTTTAATGGAAAACACATAAAAGGAATTTTAAAAGAAAGAATTACTCAGTTTAAGTTAGGACTTGGAGAAGATAGTAAAAAAATTGAAGAGTTTATTGAGAAGTATTTTGGAAAAGAGGGAAACTATATTAAAGATAATGCCTTTGATAAGTTAAGATTTTCTAATTTAGTTTTAGTTGATAAAGATAATTATTCCATTGATGATAGATATGGAATAAGAATAAATAGAAAGACAAGGACAACTGAACATAACTCTCTTTTTAGATATGAGTATATTACAGCTGGGACACAATTTAAAGGAGAGATTGAGTTTTCAGACAATATAGCTAAAGAGGATTTAAAATTTATTTTGGCTTGTTTATATCATCTTGATACAATAGGTGGTTTTAAATCAAGAGGTATAGGTAAAGTTGAAGTCACAGTTGAAGGAAGAGAATTAAAAGAAGAAAAAACTCTTGATGAAATAGTAAAGAATCTTACTGTAAATACTAGAGTAAAAGCAGTAAAAAATATAGGAGAAAAATTACAAAAATATAAATATGAACTAAAGTTACAAGAACCATTTATTTTGACTAAAAAAGAAGTAGGAAACTATGTAGAGGTAAGAGATTCTATTCAAGGCTCCACAATTAGAGGGGCTATGATAGAGTATTTTTCTAAAAAGGGATTATCATTAGAGCCTTTATTAAAAATAGAAGCTTCAGAAGCAACTCATGGCTTGATTCCTCTTGCGAGTGTGTTTATTACTAAGTATAACATAGGAAAAGACAAGGTAAGAGTAGATAAAATAATAGATAATAGAATAGAGATTGAAGATCCAGTAAGTAAAAAGAATGTAAAATTAGAAAGAGCTGGGACTGACCTTCTCAAAGCTAGGGGAAATGAGATAAGTATAGCTATTAATTCTAAAACAAAATCAGTAGAAGATGGAATGTTATTTAATAGCGAATATTTAGAAACTGATGATGTACTAATTGGTGATATCTTATTACCAGAAGGGTTAATAGAAAAAGGAAAAGAATACAGTATCTATTTAGGAAAAATGAAGTCTAAAGGTTTTGGAAAAGCAACTATAAAATTTGTAGATTTTGAGAATAAAAACTCTAATTTAAAAGAGAGAATTAAAAGATTACAAAACCAGACTAAAGAGGATATTCTAACATTTGATTTACAATCAGATTTAGTTTTACCATTTAATGATATTTATAATGTTGGAGAGCAATTTAAAGCTTTAGTTGGAGTGGAAGGTATAGATTTTGAAAAAAATAAAAGTTATATCATTACAGGAAAATTAGGTGGTTATAATATAATTAATAATATTAGAAAGATTGATGAGTTAGTTATTACTAGAGGTAGTGTCTTAACATATAGAGTATCAGATGTTGATAAAGTTTTACCAAGACTCGAAGAGATTGAAAGAGTAGGATTAGGGCTTAGAAGAACAGAGGGATTTGGAAGAGTAAAGATCTCTAGTGAGAGAGGTGAAAAATAGTGGAATATAAGATATTAACTGATAGAAAGAA
>JAHHTB010000180.1 GCA_020024855.1 Fusobacterium sp. | reverse complement strand
TATTTAAGAAGAATAATTTATTTTTATTTCATTAATCCTACAGAAAAAAATAATTATTATTATGAAACACCCCTTTTAAAAAAGATAAAAGAAGTTTCAGAAGAAATAATAAAACTAATTCACTGTGATAACTTTAGTGGTAGTATGTTAGGAAAAGAAAAAGAAATAGAAAATTATATGCTAAACTTACTTGAGGTAAAAAAAGTAAATGTTAATATTTATAATTATTACATAGATGAAATAAAATATACATTTCCAAAACTATATGGAATTATATGGCTTATGCAAAATAAAATATATGAAATTTTTGGAAAGTATCTAACAGAAGAAGAGATAGGATATTTTACATTATTTTTGAATAGTTTATTTTTAGAAAAGAAAATGGAAGAGCAAATAAATGTAGCTGTAATTTGCAATAAAGAAATTGGAGTTTTTAATTCTTTAGTTAACAGATTAGAGTATTATTATCAAGGAGTAAATTTTGAATATTTTAAAACCTTTAATAATAATTTTGAGATAAAAAAATATGATTTGGTAATTTCTACGAAAAAAATAATAAATGCTGATATAAATTATGTTCATATCACTCCAATTTTAAATGATGATGATATTGATATTTTAAATAAAAAGTTTTCTAATATAAAGAAAAACAAAATAAATATAAAATAAAAATCAGGAGGTATTATTATGAAGTTTATGACAGCGGAACCCTTTAGAATTAAAGTTGTGGAGCCAGTTAAAAAGACAACAAAAGCGGAAAGACAACAATTTTTAAAAGAAGCAGGGTATAATGCTTTCCGATTAAAAGCAAGAGATGTTTATGTAGACTGTTTAACAGATAGTGGAACTTCAGCAATGAGTACAAATCAATGGTCAGCTATGATGAAAGGTGACGAATCTTATGCAGGATGCGAAAGTTTTTATAGATTAGAAGCATCTGTTAAAGATATTTTTGGTATGCCTTATGTTCAACCTACTCACCAAGGAAGAGCAGCAGATTATATTATGGCAAAACTTTATGCTAAATCTGGTAAATTTGCTGTTGGAAATATGCATTTTGATACTTTTAGAGGAAATGCTGAAATTTTAGGTGCGAAAGCTCTTGATTATGTAATTCCTGAGGGAATGGATGCAGCAAGTGATCCTTATCCATTTAAAGGAAATATAGATTTAGAAAAACTTCAAAACTTAATAGATACTGAAGGAGCAGATAGCATCTCAGTTATTATAGTTACAATAACATGTAATAACAACGGTGGACAACCTGTATCTATGGAAAACTTAAGAGGAATTCACGAAATAGCTTCAAAAAATAATATTCCAGTTGTTATTGACTCTGCAAGACTTGCAGAAAATGCATATTTTATAAAAACTAGAGAATTAGGTTATGAAAATAAATCAATAAAAGAAATAACTAGAGAAATGTTCTCATATTGTGAAACAGCAACAATGAGTTCTAAAAAAGATGGACTAGTAAATATTGGAGGTCTTTTTGTAACTAGAAATGAAAAAATATTCCAAATGGCTAATCAATTAGCAATAGTTCACGAAGGATTTATTACTTATGGTGGTATGTCTGGAAGAGATATGGATGCTCTAGCTGTTGGTTTACAAGAAGCTTGTGAAGAAGAATATTTAAAATATAGAATAGAACAAGTTGCATATTTAGGAAGAAGATTAAAAGAAGCAGGAATACCTATTGTTGAACCTACTGGTGGACATGGAGTATATGTAGATGGAAGAAGATTCTTCCCTCAAATTCCACAATATGAGTTTCCATCTCAAAGATTAGTAGTTGCTCTTTATGAGGAAGCAGGAGTAAGAGCATGTGAGCTTGGAGCTTGTGCATTTGGTTCAAAAGATCCTGTTACTAAAGAACCTATTTGGCCTGCTTTAGAAACAATGAGAATAGCTATTTCAAGAAGAGTGTATACAAAAGAACATCTTGATGTAATTGCAAATGCTCTTATAGAAATTTATAAAAATAGGGATAGTTATAAAGGAATGAAACTTGTTTACGAAGGTCCAGTTACTGCATTAAGACACTTTACAGCTGGATTTGAATTATTATAATAGCAATACCTTAAAAAGTATAAGGGAGTAGTGGTAAAATATGACAAAAGAGGAGATGAATAAAAGAGAGACGTTTTCAAATAGAATGGCATTTGTGTTAGCTTCAATAGGAGGTGCTGTTGGTTTAGGTAATGTATGGAAATTTCCATACATTACTGGACAACATGGAGGAGCCGCTTTTATTGTAGTTTATTTAATAGCTTTATTAGTTATAGCTTCACCTGTTTTGATGACAGAATTTGGTATAGGAAGACTTACAGGAACTAGTTATACAAGTGCATTAAAAAAATTATTTCCTGGGAAAAGTTGGTATTTAGTTGGAATTTTGGGGGTTATAGCCTTAATTTTGACTTTAGGGTTTTATGCAGGGATAGCAGGGTGGACTATAGCCTATATATTTAAATCTGTAACAGGTTCTTATGTGGGTCATAGTGCAGCAGAAATAGGTCAAGCTTTTGGTAGTTTTATTAGTTCACCGTTTCAAGTTATCTTCTGGTTATTAGTGATGATTGCAATAACAGCTTTTATAGTTAGTAGAGGGCTTGCAGGTGGAATTGAAAAAATATGTAATATTTTATTACCAGCATTGTTTTTATTAATAATAATTTTAGCAATAAGAGCAGTAACTTTACCAGGTGCTGCAAAAGGGCTAGAGTTTTACTTAAAGCCGAATTTTTCTTCTTTAACCAAAGAGGCGATAATGGCAGCAATAGGTCAGGCATTTTTCTCACTTGGAGTTGGAACAGGAAATTTAGTAATTTATGGAAGCTATTTAAAGAAAGATAAAACAATAGGGAGTAGTACCATAATGGTAGCTTTAGGAGATACACTTGCAGCTATATTATTTGGATTTATAGTTTTCCCAGCAGTTTTTGCATACAATATAGATTCAACAATAGGTCCTCCTTTAGTCTTTATAACACTGCCTACAATATTTGCACAAATGAAGTTTGGAATGTTTTTTGCAACTATTTTCTTTGTACTTTTATTCTTTGCTTGTTTGACATCAACTATATGTATTATGGAAGCGATAGTAGGATATTTCACGGATGAAATAAAAATGAGTAGAAAAAAATCTACAGTATTAACAACTGCTATAGTAACAATTTGCGGAATAGTAATGATGTTATCTTTTGGTGTATTAGGTGATATTTTAATATTTGGAAAAATTATTTTTGACTTTGCTAATGATATACTTGTATCAACTGTTTTACTTCCATTAGGGGGAATACTTGTATTGGTAATTGCAGGTTGGGTAATGAATACTAAAAAACTTATTGATGAAATTAATACAGGAGAAGGGTATAAAGTTGGAAAAGGTTTTGAAATAGTAATAAAATTTATTGCTCCAATAGCAGTATTATTAATGTTTTTACAATCAATAGGATTATTTTAGATATAAAGGGATTGTTTTATTTTTAACAGTTCATAGAAAAGTGCTGAAAAGAAGTTTTTTTTCTCAGCACTTTTCTTTTAAAAAAAGGTATAAAGTACTTAAAATTTTTATAAATTTCTAATACATGCTTATCATTAGGAGAAACATATGAATCAAGCTTATCTATATCTATCCATCTTACTCCACTATTTTCATCTTCTTTTACTATTAATTCTTCATTTTCATCACATTCAAAAAGAAATGCTGCGTTTAAATGCAGATGAGAAGAAACATATTTTCCAC
>JAHHTB010000179.1 GCA_020024855.1 Fusobacterium sp. | reverse complement strand
ATAAAATATAATTTTTATTAATAATAATTATTTATTTTAATTAAAAAAAGTAATAAAAAGAGCTACTTGAAATAATCAAACTACTTTTAGAAATACTATTGGCACTAGTGATTTTAATAAAAGAGTTGATTCAAGACAAGTAACTCACAAGAGGGAAAAAAACTTTCCCCAACTTTTATTAAATAATTATAACATTTCTTACTTATAAAATCAAATAGAAATGAATTTTTTATAGAAAAAAATTCATTGAGCAAAAATGAAATAGAAAAAATTATGCTTAAAAATTTATAGGCTCTTGTACTAGAACCATATAGTTTTAAAATAAAAGCAGAAGAACCACTAGCTAAATTAACAAAAGATATATTGAATGAATTTGAAATTAAAATATAAAAACTGCTTAAGTTTGTTTTTATTATAATAAACTGAACATGTTAGTTCTCTTAATATTGAATATAAGTTTTTTGTAACTAACAAATAAAATTTTAACTTTTTTAAATATAAGTAATTCAGAGGTAACAAGTTGTTACAGAACAAGTTCAAAAAAAAGAACTCGTAAATAGTGATATTTAGTAAATATCTAATTTTACGAGTTTTTATAATTGTACTATTTTTGTTCAAAAACTTGATTTTTTTTGTCGGTGGCTAACAAATAGCTAACAACTATATTAGTTCAATAGCCTTTCTAAGCTCCTCTAAATCTTTGTGAGTATATATTTTTTCAGTAGTTACATAAGAAGAATGCCCAATTATAGTCTTTATACTTGAGGAGTTATCATTTGCATTGTTTAACATACTTGCAAATGTGTGTCTTGTGTCGTGCACTGTGTGATTTTCAATTCCTAAATTAGCTAGAACAGTTTTAAAAGCACTAGCATAAGTAGTATATTTTATTTTCTTTCCAAACTTCATAAATAGAAATTCATTTTTTAAATTCATTCTTTTAGTTATAAGTGGGAATATTTTTAAATTAATTGGAATTATTCTATCCTTTCCAGCTAATGTCTTACTTCCAGCTATAAGATATTTTTCTTCTAAATTAATATCATCATTTTTAAGCTTTAATAGTTCATTGATCCTCATACCTGTATAAATAAGAATTAAAATACTAGAAACTATTTCATTATCCTTGTGTTGCCAAAGTATATCAATTTCTTTTTTAGTAAATATTCTTCTTTTTATGATGTTCTCTGAACCAGAAACAGTAATTAGATCTATAATATTTTTATCTATAAAATCATTTTTTAAAGCAAAATTCCACACACTTTTAAGGATTGATTTTAATAATTTAGAAGTAGCTTTAGAGTAATTTAAATTATCCATAAAAATTTGAAGTTGTACAAATTTTATATCTTTAAAAATCATTTTATCAAAATATGGAGAGATAGCAATTCTATAAAATTTATCATAATGTTTTTTAGTATTATCTGTGATTGTTTTATAGTGAACTTCTCTCCAAAGGTTAAAAACTTCTTTAAAAGTCATCTTATCAGTTAATATTCTTTCTGGTTTTTCAAGGTATGCTTGCAAAACAATAGTAGCTTCTTTTCTAGACTGATAATACCCAATTGTAACTTTAATAGCATTTCCTGTAATTGGATTGTATCCTACTGTTTTTCTAGCTATATATGGTCTTCTTCTTTGTTTTAGAATTTATTAATAATAAAAAGTTTCAAAAGAAATTTTTTCATTTTTTGCTACAGTATTCATATTTTCTAAAAATTTTCCAAGAACAAAATCTTTAATTATATCTTGACTAATACTTCTATAGCCAGAGGCATTTTTATGACCACCACCAGAAAATTTACTTACCATTCCTAATTTTTTTGATAAAGTGGATACATCAATTTCTTTTTTACTTCTTAAAGATATTGTGCCTTGAGAAGTGACAAAAGCTACAATATCTGCTTCATTTTCTTCAAAAATATCGTAACTAAATAATGATTGATATTTTTGATCAAAATCATAAAATATTTTTATAAAATATTTTCCAAATTTGTAGTTTAAAGCTTTTTTTCTACTTATTTTACAGTAATCTTTATAATCATTCATATAAATTTCATAAGACATTTCTAATAAATCATTTAATTTAGAAAGGTCACTCATATTTTCATTAATTTTTTTATAGAAGAATTTTTTTCCTAATATTTTTTCCATTGCATTTATACCTAAAGCACCAAAATATTTTTCACTATCATCATTTTTATCTAACTTAGTCCAAGTAAATATATCCCAAAGTTTTACAATTTCAGAAAATTTATAAAAACTTAAATAAAGTGATTCAAATTTTTCATCAAAATTAAATTGTTCTTTGAACCATTTTAAAGCTAGAGTTGCTCCAGATTCCTCATCACTCCAACTAGTTGATATATTTTTTAATTTAGTCTTTTTAACCCAAAGATCAGGATTATTAGTAATGTGATGATCAATAAAAATAATATCAGTTTTTTCTAAAAATGATTGATTCATATTGAGATACTCTACAGATGGATTTGCTCTGTCACAGATAAAAATCTTATCTCCAAATTGGAAGGGAACTAAATTATTTGCGAAATCTAACATTTTTTCAGTTTCATTTCCAGTAGGATTAGAAGAAGATAAAATCAACCAATAAAATTCTTTATTTTCTAATTTTTCAATAGCACCTTGTATAATAGTTGCTGCAGTAAGTCCATCAGCATCAGAATGTGTAATAACGATTCTTTTAGGAAGATGTTTTTTATTTTTTGTTGATATTTTTAAAATTTCCATTTTTTCTCCAATAACTATATTAATATTTTTAAATTAAAACAACTCCTTACATTATACAATATTTTAAAAAAAAAATATAGAAAATAAATAAATTTTTCATCTTTTTATAAAAGTCCTATAAATATAGATACATATTATTTTTTTGAAATATTTTTCTATATAATTCAGTGCTGTGAACCTCTCCCACTTAAAGCTTTCAGCTTTTGAAGTGGGAGTCTTCTTGGAGATTTTAAGATAAAATGTTATAATAAGATTAGAAAAAATTAGGAGGAAAATATGAATAAAAGAGAAACACTTAATTTTCTAAAAAAATTAGCAGAGGGATTAGCTGAAATGTTTGGTTCAGAATGTGAAACCGTAATTCATGACTTGAGGACAGAAGATGAAATAATAGTAGCAATATATAATGGACATGTAACAGGTAGAAAAATAGGAGATAAATTAAATCTTTTGGGAGTCTATGAATTGGAAGAAATGGAAAATGGGAAAGATTTTTATAATTGTCTTTGCAAAACACAAAATGGAAGACTTTTAAAATCTACAACTGTTCATTTCAAAACTAAAGATTTTCATTTTGCTTTTGGAATAAATTTTGATTACACTAAATTTTATGATGTAAGTAAAGTTTTATCTTCATTTATGAAAATAGGTGCAGATGTTACAAAAGTAGTAATAGAAGATTCAAATGAAAAAATATTTGATGAAATTTATACAGAAGCTGTAAAACATTTTAATAAAAATCCAAAGATAATGAATAAAAAAGAAAAATTAGAATTTATTAATTATATAAGAGAACATGGAGGATTTTCATTAAAAAAAAGTGTAGTAAATCTTGCGAAAAATTTAGAAGTTAGTAGATATACAATATATAATTATTTTAAAGAACTAGATATAGATGTGAAACATAAATAGAAATTAAATTTCATAAAGTAATTATTTTTTGAATTTTAAATACAAATGTGGTATAATAAATAAAACATAAAATAAGAAACTTAGGAGGAAAAAATGGA
>JAHHTB010000018.1 GCA_020024855.1 Fusobacterium sp. | reverse complement strand
AAAAATTTTAAATAAAAATTTCAGGTTCTTTTCTACTAAGACAAGTTGTTTCAAGAAAGTTTAATATTTTTTCAAGAGGATTACCAACAAGTTCTCTACCATTAAATTTACATATTCTAACACAAGCATAACATCTTATACATTTTTCAGGTGTAATTTTTTTATGGTTGTTAATATCTATTGCTCCTGTTGGACAAACAGATATACAATTTCCACAATCAATACAGTTCGTATTTGGTGTAGGAGCTAAAATTAATTTTGGCATATCAGCCTTATAAGGATAATTTCCTTTTACTTTTATATCTTCAAAGTGTGAATTATTTTCAATTTTTTCTTTTATTAATTTTCCAAATTCTCGTGCCTTTTCAATATCTTTATTATCAGGTCTATTTGTTCCAACTTTTTTTGTATATGAATGTTCTCCAATAAAAGCCCCACCTGCAATAGAAATAAATCCATTTTCTTTTAAAATATCTTTTAATTCAAGAAGACAATCATCATAATCTCTATTTCCATAGACTACTACAGGAATAGCTAGAGTATTATTTCCTTTTATTTTACCTAACATTTCTCTAGTGATAACAGGAGTTCTACCTCCATAAACAGGAATTCCTATAATAACTAAATCATCTTTTTCAAAATTATAATTTTTTGGATTGTTACATGAAAATGTTAAATCATAATCATAAGTTTCTAAATTAATTCCTTTCCCTATGTTTTGAACAACAGTTTTTGTTGTATGAGTAGGGCTAAAATATAAAATATGCACCTTTTTAATATTCAATTGTTTCCCTCCTAAACTTTTATGAATCTATTTTGTTATAGCTTTTAATGATTTTTCCATAATACCAGTCAAATAAGCTAAAATCATTCCATAATTTGTAACTTCAACCCCATTACTATTACATTCAATTATTCTATTTTCCATAGTTTTTTTTGTAATCATACAACCACCACAATGAATAATTAAATCAAATTTATTAAGATTTTCAGGAAAATCTTTTCCCATAGAAAAAGAAAAATTAAAATGTTTTCCTGTTTTCTTTTGAAGTAGCATAGGAATTTTAACTCTTCCAATATCTTCGTGTGAAGTGTTATGTGAACAAGTTTCAGCAATTAAAATTTTTGCTCCATCTTTTAAATTTTCTATAACACTAATTCCTTTTAAAAATTTTTCAATATCCCCTTTTTGTCTTGCAAAAAGGATAGAAAAGCTTGTAAGAGGATACTTATTATCAATAATTTTATCAACAGTTTTAAAAGCCTGTGAATCAGTGATAACAAGTTTTATATTTTTATTTTCTTTAAGAACTTCAGAAAGTTCAGTATCTCTTGTAACAATTGCTTTAACTCCGTTATCAAGTGCATCTCTTAAAATTTGGACTTGAGGTAGAATAAGTCTTCCTTTAGGTGCTTCTGAATCAATAGGTACTACTAAGATGATGGTATCTCCATAATCAACTATTCCTTTTAAAAGACTAGGTTCTTCTTCAAGAACATCAAATTTTTCAATAAGAAATTTTTTAAACTCAAGAATAGAGTTTCTATCTTTAGTAGATACAAAATAAGGGTTTTTTAAAATATTTTTTAAAATATTTTTTTTATCTTCTGTAAGAGTTTCCATTTTATTTACAACTATAATATAAGGAATGTTATATTTTTTTAATATTCTCATATTTTCATTATAAATTTTTTCATCAAACTCGTTACCATCAATAACATAAATAGCAAAATCTGATTTTTTGATTTCTTTTATAGTTTTTTCTATTCTTAATTTTCCTAGTTCACTTTCATCATTAAAACCAGCAGTATCAATAAAAAGAACAGGTCCAAAAGGAATAAGTTCCATAGCTTTTTTTACAGAATCAGTAGTAGTTCCTTTTATGTCAGAAACAATAGAAATTTCTTGCTCAGTGATAGCATTTAGTAAAGATGATTTTCCAGCATTTGTAGAGCCAAGAAAAATAATATGAGTTCTATTAGAATTAGGTGTGTTATTCAGTGATTTCATAAAATATATTCTCCTATTTTTTTCTAAAATTATATCATAAAATTTTTTAGAAAACTAATAATTCAAAGGTTTTTTGTTGACAATTTTGTATATAGATGTTAAAATGAAATGCTATAAAATATGCACATTGGCTATTTCTAAACTGGGTGCTTGAAAAAGTTGTTTAGTTTTGAGGTCAGTGGAAGGCAAAACCAAAAATATTAGGAGGAATAAAAATGGCAGTAGTTACAATGAAACAATTACTTGAGTCTGGAGTTCACTTCGGACACCAAGCAAAAAGATGGAATCCAAAAATGGCAAAATACATCTTCACAGAGAGAAACGGAATCCATGTAATCGATTTACACAAATCACTTAAAAAAATTGAGGAAGCTTATGAAGTAGTAAGAGAAATCGCTGCTCAAGGTGGAACAGTTCTTTTTGTAGGAACTAAAAAACAAGCTCAAGAAGCTATGAAAGATCAAGCTGAAAGATCTGGAATGTACTATGTAAACAACAGATGGCTTGGAGGAATGCTTACTAACTTTGAAACTATCAAAGGAAGAATAGCAAGATTAAAAGAATTAGACAAAATGGATAAAGATGGAACTTTAGATACAGCTTACACTAAAAAAGAAGCTGCTAACTTAAGAAAAGAATTAGAAAAATTATCTAAAAACTTATCAGGAATTCAAGATATGCCAAGAATCCCAGATGCTTTATTCGTAGTTGACGTTAAGAAAGAAGCTCTAGCAGTAGCAGAAGCAGATCACTTAGGAATTCCAGTAATTGCAATGATCGACACTAACGTAGATCCAGATCTAATTACTTACCCAATTCCTGCAAATGACGACGCAATCAGATCAGTAAAATTAATGTCTACTTTAGTAGCAAACGCTATAATTGAAGGTAAACAAGGTGCTGAAGAGAAAGTTGTAGACGAAACAACAGAAGTTACTGAAGAAGTAGTAGAAAACGGAGCAGCAGAATAATATAAATATAATTCCTAAACTTAAAAGGAAATAAGGAGGATCTATAGATGGAAATCACAGCTAAGATGGTAAAAGAACTTAGAGAGATGACTGGTGCCGGAATGATGGATTGTAAAAAGGCACTTCAAGAAAACGAAGGAAACTTTGACAAGGCTATTGACTACCTAAGAGAAAAAGGTATGGCAAAAGCTGTTAAAAAAGCAGGAAGAGTTGCAGCTGAAGGACTAGTATTTGATGGTGTATCAGAAGACCACAAAACTGCAGTTGTTATCGAATTCAATGCTGAAACAGATTTCGTTGCTAAAAATGACGAATTCAAAAATTTTGGAAAATTATTAGTAGAAACTGCTTTAGTAAATCCAGTTTCAACTGTAG
The DNA here is from genome assembly GCA_020024855.1 of Fusobacterium sp. Classification (GTDB taxonomy): domain Bacteria; phylum Fusobacteriota; class Fusobacteriia; order Fusobacteriales; family Fusobacteriaceae; genus Fusobacterium_B. The sequence continues at coordinate 15,160 of JAHHTB010000018.1, read as the reverse complement.
AAGAATTAAAAGCTGTTAAACTAGCTGATGGTTCAACTGTAGAAGAAAAATTAATTGCTCTTATTGCTAAAATAGGAGAAAACATGAACATCAGAAGAATGGAGAAAGTTACTACAACTGGCTTCGTTACAACTTACAACCACCTAGGAGGAAAACTTGGTGTTATAGTTGAAATGTCTACAGAAATGACTCCTGAAAGATTAGAAAGAGCTAAAGGAATAGCTATGCATGTTGCAGCTATGAACCCTTCTTTCTTAAATTCAACAGAAGTTACTCCTGAAGTTTTAGAGCATGAAAAAGAAATAGCAAGAAAACAATTAGAAGCAGAAGGAAAACCAGCTAAAATTATAGAAAACATTCTTGTTGGAAAAATGAGAAAATTCTATGAAGAAAACTGTTTAGTGGACCAAATTTATGTTAAAGCTGAAGATAAAGAAACAGTTGCTAAATTTGCTGGAGATATGACAGTTCTTTCTTTCACAAGATTTAAAGTTGGAGATGGAATTGAGAAAAAAGTAGAAGATTTTGCAGCAGAAGTTGCAGCTCAAATCAATGGATAGTTACTTCTAAGAACAATATTGGGGATGCAGCCTGCATCCCTATTTTTTTAAAAAAAATAGGATTAAAATTTGGGAGGAAATAATGACACCTGTATATAAAAGAATATTATTAAAACTTAGTGGAGAAGCCTTGATGGGAGATCAAGAGTTTGGAATATCTTCTGATGTAATAAGCTCTTATGCAAGACAAATAAAAGAAATTGTAGATATGGGAGTAGAAGTTGGAATAGTTATAGGAGGAGGAAACATTTTCAGAGGACTTTCTGGAGAAAGTCAAGGAATGGATAGAGTAACTGGTGATCATATGGGAATGCTTGCTACTGTAATAAACTCTCTAGCTCTTCAAAATTCTATAGAAAAACTTGGAATACCTACAAGAGTATTAACAGCAATTGAAATGCCTCAAATTGCAGAACCGTATATTAGAAGAAGAGCAGAAAGACATCTAGAAAAAGGAAGAGTTGTAATATTTGGTGCAGGAACAGGAAATCCATATTTTACAACAGATACAGCAGCAGTTTTAAGAGCAATAGAAATAAATGCAGATGTAGTTATAAAAGCAACTAAAGTTGATGGTATCTATGATAAAGACCCAGTAAAATATACAGATGCTGTAAAATATGATACTGTAACTTATAGTGAAGTTTTAAATAAAAACTTAAAAGTTATGGATGCAGCGGCAATTTCTCTTTGTAGAGATAATAAACTACCTCTTATAGTATTTAATTCTTTAGTAGAAGGAAATATCAAGAAAGTAGTTCTTGGTGAATGTAACTGTATAGGAACAAAAGTTATATAAAATTTTTAGGAGGAAAATATGAGCATAGAAATTTTAATGAATGATTGTAAAGACAAAATGACAAAAGCAATAGAAGCAACAAGACATAAATTTACAGCTATTAGAGCAGGTAGAGCAAGTGTTGCTATGCTTGATGGAATAAAAGTTGAACAATATGGATCTTTAATGCCTTTAAATCAAGTAGGAACAGTATCAGCTCCAGAGCCAAGATTACTTGTAATAGATCCATGGGATAAATCAGTAATTCCTACTATTGAAAAAGCAATAATGGCTTCAAATGTAGGTCTTACACCAAATAATGATGGAAGAGTTATAAGACTTATGGTTCCTGAATTAACAGCTGATAGAAGAAAAGAATATGTAAAATTAGCTAAAAAAGAAGCTGAAGAAGGAAAAGTAGCTGTAAGAAATGTAAGAAAAGACATAAATAATTCTCTTAGAAAACTTCAAAAAGATGAAGAAATTACTGAAGATGAATTAAAGAAATACGAAGATGAAGTTCAAAAATTAACAGATAAAACTATAAAAGAGATTGATGGACTTCTTGCAGTTAAAGAAAAAGAAATCACAACTGTTTAATAAAAAATAGTTGCATATATTGAAAACTAAGAGTATAATCAGGCTAGCTTATTGAAATATATTCAATAAAAAGGCTTTATATGAAAAATATTTTTTGGGGGTTTTGAATATGTTAAAAGGGATAGTAAAATGGTTTAACAAAGAAAAAGGATTTGGATTCATCACTTCAGAAGAAGGAAAAGATTATTTTGTTCATTTTTCTGGAATAGTTGGAGAAGGATTCAGAAATCTTGAGGAAAACCAAGAAGTTACTTTTGAAGTTGAAGAAGGAGCAAAAGGTCCTATCGCAGTAAAAGTAACTGTAGCTTAATAAATTAATAAAAAACAAATAGAAATTTTTTAATGAGAGTAAAGTTTAATACAATTACTCTCATTTTTTTATTAAAAAATAAAGTGTCAATTTTTGTTCAAGATTGACACCAAAAAAGATAAAAAAATGTTCATGAAGAAAATTGACAAGAATTAAATTATTGTTTAAAATTAAAACAGTAGATAAAATTGAAAGTAGTCTGGAATATTATTGTGGAAATTTGTTATGAAAAATATTTTTAAAAAATTATAGAGGTGATTTTGTGAAAAAAACTAAAATCGTTTGTACGATAGGACCAAAAACTGAATCTAAAGAAGTATTAAAACAACTTCTTGAAGCTGGAATGAATGTAATGAGATTAAACTTCTCTCATGGAGACTATGAAGAGCACGGAAGAAGAATAAGCAATTTAAGAGAAGTAATGGCTGAAACTGGAATGAGAGCAGCTATATTACTAGATACAAAAGGACCAGAAATCAGAACTATAAAATTAGAAGGTGGAAATGATGTTTCTTTAGTAGCAGGTCAAGATTTTACATTTACAACTGATAGAACTGTAATAGGAAATAACAAAATAGTTGCTGTTACTTATGAAGGATTTACTTCAGACTTAAAAGCAGGAGATACTGTTTTAGTTGATGATGGTTTAATAGCTATGGAAGTTAAAGAAGTTTCTGAAAAAGAAGTTAGATGTATTGTTAAAAACAATGGAGATCTAGGAGAAAATAAAGGAATTAACTTACCAGGTGTTTCTGTAAATTTACCAGCTCTTGCTGAAAAAGATATAAATGATTTAAAATTTGGTTGTGAGCAAGGAATAGATTTTGTTGCTGCATCTTTCATCAGAAAAGCAGATGACGTTTTAGCAGTAAGAAAAGTTTTATGTGAAAATGGTGGAGAAAACGTAAAAATCATATCTAAAATAGAAAATCAAGAAGGATTAAATAACTTTGATGAAATTCTTGAAGTTACAGATGGTGTAATGGTTGCAAGAGGAGACCTAGGAGTAGAAATTCCAGTTGAGGAAGTTCCATTTGCACAAAAAATGATGATAGAGAAATGTAATGCAGCTGGAAAACCAGTTATTACAGCTACTCAAATGCTAGATTCTATGATTAAAAACCCAAGACCTACAAGAGCAGAAGCTAATGACGTTGCCAATGCAATAATAGACGGAACAGATGCTGTAATGTTATCTGGAGAAACTGCAAAAGGTAAATATCCAATTGAAGCTGTTAAAGTAATGGCAAGAATAGCAGAAAAAACAGATCCATTAATTTATACAAATGTAGATTTTGAAAATGAAGAAGCAACAATAACAGAAGCTGTTGCGAAGGGAACAGTAGATGTTGCTGAAGCACTTGATGCAAAATTAATAGTTGTTGGAACAGGAACAGGAAGAGCAGCTAAAAGCTTAAGAAAATATTTTCCAACTGCTAGAATATTAGCTCTAACTAATTCTCAAATAACTGCTAACCAATTATTATTAAGTAGAGGGGTATTATCAGTATTAGCTGAGAAGCCAGAAACTTTAGATTGTTTCTTTAAACAAGCAGAAACAGAAGCAGTGAAAACTGGATTAGTAAAATCTGGAGATGTAATCGTAGTAACTTGTGGAGAGCAAGTATATGTACAAGGAACTACTAATACAATGAAAGTTATAAAAGTAAAATAATAGAAAATATTAATAGTATAAATTTTTAAAATAAGTTAAAATATAATTATTATAATAATATTTTATAAAAATATATCTGCTGTCTTTTGGCGGCAAAGAGGAGGAAAAAGTAATGACAAGAATTATTGATGTAATCGCTAGAGAAATACTTGACTCAAGAGGAAATCCTACAGTTGAAGTTGATGTTGTATTAGAGTGTGGAGCAAAAGGAAGAGCAGCTGTTCCATCTGGAGCATCAACAGGAGCTTACGAAGCAGTAGAATTAAGAGATAACGATAAATCTAGATATTTAGGAAAAGGTGTTTTAACTGCAGTTAAAAATGTTAACACTGAAATTAAAGAAGCTATCTTAGGAATGGATGCTTTAAATCAAGTAAGAATAGATAAAGCTATGATCGCTTTAGATGGAACTCCAAATAAAGGAAGATTAGGAGCAAATGCTATACTAGGTGTTTCTCTTGCAGTAGCTAAAGCAGCAGCAGAAGCATTAGGAATGCCATTATACAAATACTTAGGAGGAGTAAATACAACTGAATTACCTCTACCTATGATGAACATCTTAAACGGAGGATCTCATGCTGACTCTGCAGTTGACGTACAAGAGTTTATGATCCAACCAGTTGGAGCATCTAACTTCATGGAAGCTATGAGAATGGGTTGTGAAGTATTCCATCACTTAGGAAAATTATTAAAAGCAAATGGAGATTCTACTAACGTAGGAAACGAAGGTGGATATGCTCCTTCTAAAATAAATGGAACTGAAGGTGCTTTAGACCTTATGGTTGAAGCTATTAAAAAAGCTGGATATGAGCCAGGAAAAGACATCACTTTTGCAATGGATGCTGCATCAAGTGAGTTCTGTAAAGAAGTAGCACCAGGAAAATTTGAATATCATTTCGAAAGAGAAGGAGGGGTTACAAGAACTTCTGAAGAAATGGTTGAATGGTATGCTGGACTTGTAGAAAAATATCCAATAACTTCAATAGAAGATGGATTAGGAGAAGACGACTGGGCTGGTTGGCAATTATTAACAGCTAAACTTGGAGAGAAAGTTCAATTAGTTGGAGACGATTTATTCGTAACTAACACTGAAAGACTTAAAAAAGGAATTGAGTTAAAAGCAGCTAACTCTATCTTAATAAAACTTAACCAAATTGGAACATTAACAGAAACTCTAGATGCTATTGAAATGGCTAAGAGAGCTGGAATGACTGCAGTTGTTTCTCACAGATCTGGAGAAACTGAAGATGCTACAATAGCTGATATAGCTGTTGCAACAAATGCAGGACAAATCAAAACTGGTTCAACTTCAAGAACAGACAGAATGGCAAAATATAATCAATTACTAAGAATAGAAGAAGAATTAGGAGATATGGCTCAATACAAAGGTATGGACGTATTCTACAATATTTCTAAATAGTAAGAAAATTTTGAAATATAAAAAAGGCGATAAACAATCGCCTTTTTTTGTTGCCTAAAATAAATTTTCATTTTTAATCATGTCTTTTATTTATGGAAAAAAAAGATATATTATGATAGAATTTAGTAGATTAAGTGAGGTGATAGATTGGAAAAAATACTAAATGTTCCTAATCACGTTGCTATTATAATGGATGGTAATGGAAGATGGGCAAAGAATAAAAATAAGCCAAGAGTATTTGGTCATAAAGCTGGGGCAGAAACTCTTAGAAAAATAATGGAATATAGTAGAAAAATTGGAATAAAATATTTAACAGTTTATGCTTTTTCTACTGAAAATTGGAAGAGATCAAAAGAAGAAGTTGATGCTCTTATGTTTCTTTTTAAAAATTATATAAAATTAGAAAAAGAAAATCTTTTAAAAAATAAGATAAGATTTATGGTATCAGGAAGGGTTGAAGGAGTAAGTAAATCTCTATTAGAAGCTATAAAAGAATTAGAAGAAGCTACATCAAAGGATTATGAAATGACTTTAAATATCGCTTTTAACTATGGAGGAAGAGCTGAAATCATAGATGCTATAAATAAAATATTAAAATCAGGAAAAGAAAACATATCAGAAGAGGAATTTTCTAAATATTTATATAATGATATACCTGATCCAGATTTTTTAATTAGAACAAGTGGAGAATTTAGAATTTCTAATTTTTTATTATGGCAAATAGCATATTCTGAAATATATATAACTGATAAGTATTGGCCTGATTTTAATAAAGAAGAGATGGAAAAGGCACTTTTAGATTATAGTAAAAGAGAAAGAAGATTTGGAGGAAGGCTAGATGTTAAATAGAATTTTAGTTGCATTAATTGGAATTCCAATTTTAATGTATGTTTATTATAGTGGAGGAATTCCACTTTTAGTTTTTACAAATATAATAGTCGGAATAGGATTGTATGAATTTTACAAAATGTCAGAACTTTCTGGGCAGAGACCATTTTCAAAATTAGGAATATTATCAGGACTTACAATACCTAATTTTATTTATTTTTTAGAACCTTTAAATATAGGAGTATATTTATTTTTTCCTATTTCGGTATTAATTATATGTGTAATGGGAGTTAGAATTTTTGAAAATAAAGTAGAGAATGCAAGTGTTGATATAGGAGTAACAGTTTTAGGAATTGTATATGTATCAATACTATTTAGTCATATTCTTCTTTTAACATATCTTCCTAATGGTGGAGCATGGCTTATTGCTGTACAAGTTATGGTATGGGTATGTGATAGCGCTGCATATTTTGTAGGAATAAATATAGGAAGAAAATTCTTTAAAGAAGGATTTAGTATTATAAGTCCTAAGAAGTCAAAAGAGGGAGCTATTGGAGCAATAATATTTACAATATTAGTAATATGCTTAATAAATTATAAATATCAATTAATTCCTGAAAATTATCCTGTAATAATTGCTCTTGGTTTTTTAGTTAGTATAGTTGCTCAAATTGGAGATTTAGCAGAATCAATGTTTAAAAGAGAATTTAAAATTAAGGATTCTGGAAGAATTTTAGGTGAACATGGTGGAATTTTAGATAGATTTGATAGTATGATTTTTGTTGTTCCAACAGTTTATTATATTCTTAAAATATTTGTATATTAATAGTTTTTGAAGGGAAGTAAAAAAATGAAAAATATAACTATATTAGGGTCAACAGGGAGTATAGGAACTAATGCTCTTGAAGTTATAAGACAAAAAAGAGATGAATTTAATGTAGTTGCAATAAGTGGACATACGAATTATAAGCTTGTAATAGAGCAAATAAAAGAATTTAATCCTAAGTATGTGTCAATTGGTACAGAAGAAGGATATAAAGCGATAAAAAAGGAGTTTCCTAATTTAAATTTATTTTTGGGAAGAGAAGGATTAAAAAAGTTAGGACAACTTGATGAAACAGATATAATACTTATGGCAGTAAGTGGAGTTATTGGAATAGAAGCAACAGTAGAAGCAATAAAAAAAGAAAAACGAATAGCTCTTGCAAATAAAGAAACAATGGTTGCAGGTGGAGTATATATTAGAAAACTTTTGAAAGAATATAAAAATGCAGAAATTATTCCTGTTGATAGTGAACATTCAGCACTTTTTCAATCACTTTTAGCAGGAAAAAAAGAAAATGTTAAAAAACTTATAATAACAGCAAGTGGTGGTTCGTTTAGAGGAAAAAAAAGAGATGAATTAAAAAATATAACTGTTGAAGATGCATTAAAACATCCTAAATGGTCTATGGGTAAAAAAATAACAATAGATTCTTCAACACTTGTTAATAAAGGTTTGGAAGTAATAGAGGCTCATGAACTTTTTGAAATAGATTATGATAAAATAAAAGTTGTTGTTCATCCTCAAAGTATAGTTCATTCTTTAGTAGAGTATGATGATAATACTATGATTGCACAACTTGGAGCAACAGATATGAAACTTCCTATTCAACTTGCTTTTACTTATCCAGAAAGAGAATCAAATAAGGCTTTAGATACTTTAGATTTAATGAAAGTTGGAGCTTTAACTTTTGAAGAACCAGATATGGAAACTTTTAAAGGACTTTCTCTAGCTTATAAAGCTGGAAAAATTGGTGGAACAATGACAACAGTTTTTAATGCGGCCAATGAAATAGCTGTTGAACTTTTTATGAAAGAAAAAATAAAATTTTTAGAAATTTATGATGTAATAAAAAAAGCAATGGAAAATCATATTCCTAGAGAAATAGATAGTCTTGAAATTATATTAGAAGCTGATGAAAAAACAAGACAATGGGTTTATGAAAATTTTGGAAAATAATAGAAAGGTAAAAAATGGGAAAATTAATAGTAATAGAAGGAACAGATTCTAGTGGAAAAGAAACACAAACTAAAAAATTGTATGAAAAACTTTTTGAAAAAGGTGTAAATGTAAAAAAGATAACTTTTCCTAATTATGAAAGTCCAGCTTGTGCTCCTGTAAAAATGTATTTAGCTGGTGAATTTGGAACTACAGCATTAAGTGTCAATCCATATCCAGCTTCAACTATGTATGCAATAGATAGATATGCGTCATATAAAAAAGAGTGGGAAAAGTTTTATTTAGAAGATGGAGTAGTAGTAACTGATAGATATACTCAATCTAATATGATTCATCAAGCTTCGAAAATAACAAATAAAAAAGAAAAAGAAGAATATATGAAGTGGCTTGTAGATTTAGAATTTAATAAAATGGAAATACCAAAGCCAGATATGGTTATTTTTATAAATATGCCTTTTGAATTTGCTCAAAAACTTATGAAGAATAGAGAAAATAAGATAACTGGAGAAATGAAAAAAGATATACATGAAAAAGATATAGAATATATGAAAAAATCCTATTTAAATGCTTGTGAGATTGCGAAAAAAGAAGGTTGGATAGAAATTTCTTGTGTAAAAGATGGAAAATTAAGAACAATAGAAGAAATATCAGAAGATATTTTTAATGCAATAGAAAATGAAATTTTTGGAGGATAGATGAAAATATTAATTTCTTTATTTGTACTAGGAATAATTATAATGATTCATGAACTTGGTCATTTTTTAAGTGCAAAGTTTTTTAAGATACCTGTTTCAGAATTCGCAATAGGAATGGGTCCAGAAGTTTACACTTATGAAGGTAAAAAAACAAAGTACACATTTAGGTCTATCCCAATAGGTGGTTTTGTAAATATAGAAGGAATGGAAGCAGATGATGATGTAGAAGATGGATTTAATAAAAGAAATCCTTTTGTTAGATTTATAGTTCTTTTTGCTGGTGTTTTTATGAACTTTCTTTTAGCCTATATTATTGTTTTTACAATGACTATAAATCAAGGTAAGGTAATTATAAATCCTGCTCCTATTATAGGAAGTGTGGCAGAATCTTCAAAAAATACTTTTGAAAAAGGAGATATAATTATTAAAATAGAAGATAAAAAAATAGAAAAATGGCTTGATATTAGAAAAACTATTTTAGAGTTAAAAAATAAAGATGAAGCCAAAGAAATTACAATAAAAAGAGATAATGTGGAAAAAGTATTAAATGTAAAACTAAATAAAGGAACAGATAATAACTATTATTTAGGAATATTGCCAGATTATAAAGTAGAAGAATTTGGAATAATTGAGAGCTTAAAAATTAGTGTTAAAGGATTTACAAATATTTTTAAAGAGATTTTAAATGGATTTAGAATGATTGTAACAGGTGGTGTAAGTAGACATGATATAAGTGGACCTATTGGAATAGTAAATATAGTAGGAGAAGCTAGTGAACAAGGAGTATTTTCAATTATTTGGATAATGGCAATACTTTCTGTAAATGTTGGAATATTTAATTTACTTCCATTTCCAGCTTTAGACGGTGGAAGAATTATTTTTGTTATTTTTGAGATGTTTGGAATAAAAGTAAATAAAAAAATAGAAGAAATTATTCATAGGATGGGAATACTTATACTATTCATTTTGATTATTTTTATTACTACAAATGATTTTTTTAATATTTTAAATAAATAAGAAATCGAAGGTGTCTATTTTTAGCAAAAGCTATAGTTCACTAAAAAATCAAAAAAATATAAAAATAGTACAATTTTATAAAAAAAGTATTGAAAAAATACATAATATCTATTATAATACAAATGTTGTAAAAATAAAATTGAGTATAAAAATTTAAATTTAATATAGGAGGTCGAAATGAAAAAATCGATTTTAGCTATTTCAGAAAGAAAAGAAGTATTAAAAGAACTTAGAAAAGAACTTTTAAAATATTATGAAGTTATAACATTTAATAATCTTCTTGATGGGCTTGATATGCTTAGAGAGAGTGATTTTGATGTAGTTATTTTAGACCAATATTTAACATGGTTTAATTTTTCGGATGCTAAGAAAAAATTAAATGGTGTTGGAAAAGAGTTTGTAACTATTGGATTAATTGATGAAGAAACAGATGAAGTTTTAGATGAATTAGATAAAGCAGGAATTTATAGTTATGCAGTTAAGCCAATAAATGGAGATGAAATAGTAAAATTAATAAAACCAGCTTTAGTTAATGTAGAAACAATAAAAAAATATAAAAAGTTAAAAGAAAAAGTAACTGAATTAGAAGAGCAAAAAGAAATAGTAGGTCAGTCTATAAAAATAAAAGAAGTTAAATCTAAAATTGACAAAATTGCTTCAACAGATTTGCCTATATTAATTACAGGAGAAGGAGGAGTAGGAAAAACTCTTGTAGCTAGAGAAATATATAGAAAAAGTGATAGAAGAAAAAAAGATTATATTACTGTAAATTGTGGAACAATGACAAGTGAAACTTTAGAAAGAGAATTATTCGGTTATGAAAGAGGGGCATTCCCAGGAGCAATTTCAAGTAAAAAAGGTATTCTTGAAGAGATTGATGGAGGAACTTTATTCTTAGATGAGATAGCTGGAATTGATATAAAAATTCAAACTAAAATTTTAAGAGTTATAGAGTATGGTGAGTACAAAAGAGTTGGAGGAACAAGAGCTAAGAGAGTAGATGTTAGATTTATTGTTTCTACTGATAAAGATTTAAGAGATGAAATTGAAAAAGGAAAATTCAGAAAAGATTTATATCATAGATTAACTGGATTTAAAGTGGAAGTTCCACCTTTAAGAGATAGAAAAGAAGATATACCATTACTTTCTAACTACTTTATAAATGGAATAGCTAAAGATTTAAATAGACCTATTCCAGTTCTTTCAGGAGAAGTAATGAAGTATTTAATGGAATATTCATTCCCTGGAAATATAAGAGAACTTAGAAACATGCTTGAAAGAATGATCATTTTATCTGATGAAAAGATAATTGGAGTAGAAAATTTACCTCTTGAAATAAAAATGAAATCAGATACAGTTGAAAATAAAACTGTTATTGGATTAGGACCATTAAAAGATATTCTTGAAAAAGAAATATTCAGTCTTGATGATGTAGAGAGAGTTGTTATTGCAATGGCTCTTCAAAGAACTAGATGGAATAAACAAGAAACAGCTAAGATTCTTGGAATCGGAAGAACAACTTTATATGAAAAAATCAGAAAATATAAATTAGATGATAAATAAAAATAACTAAGGAGAGAATTTTTATGGCAATCAGAAAATTTAGAAGTAAGATGAAAATTATTGTAATCATTATTACAGCAGCATTTGCATTGTCGTCAATAATAGCATCATATTATACAATGTCTTCTCAGCTTTCAATGAAAAATTATGCTTTTAAAGTAAATGGAGAAAAAGTAGATGCGGTAAATATTGCAAGAACTAAAAATATGATTTCAGCGAATCTTCAAAATAGAGGAGATGATAAAGTTCTTGAAACTTTAGCAATCAATCAAGTTATTGAAGATGAACTAATTCAACAAATGGCAGATAATTTAAAAATAAAAGTGTCAAATTCAGATGTTAATAAAGAATATGATATGATACAAGATAGAGTAAAAGATAAAGAGCAATTTAAAAGAATGCTAGAAGCTCAAGGTTATACAAAAGTAACTTTCAAAAAAGAGATTGAAAAATCTTTGAAAAGAAATAAAGTTCTAGAACTTTTTATAGAAAATGTAAAAGTTTCAGATGAGGATATGTTAAAACAATATAATGAAAATAAATATACTATGTATGCAGGAGTAGATTTTAATTCAGTAAAAGATGGAATTAAAAAATCTTTAATGCAACAAGAAGGAAATAAAGAGTTTTATAAAGAACTTTATGCAATGAAAAATAAAGTAAAAGTTGATGATGTTAGAGAGCAATTTACAAACTTTGAAGAAAAACCACAGGTAACAGTTGATGGAGTAGAGTTTACAAATGTTGATTATGCTAAAATTTATGTAAGTCTTCTTGCAGGTGGAATAAAAGCAGAAGATATAAACAATCAAATGGATAAAGCTTTATCATCTCAAGCTAAGATTATGAATGTAGCAAAAGAAAACGGAGTAGTAATAGATGAAAAATTACCTGTTTTAATAAGAGCAGAAGTTGCATACAGAGATCTTGCTGAAAAATTAAAATCTAAAATATCTTATACAGATAAAGATTTAGAACAATATTTTAAAGAAAATAAGGTTAAGTATGATACTAAACCTTCAGCAGATGCTTATATAGGAATTTATAATCCAGAGCCATCTACATTAGATAAAGAAGCTGCTAAAACTAAAGCTGAAAATATAATAAAAGTAGTAACAGTAGATAATTTTGCTTCTAAGGCAAAAGCTGAGTCAGATTGTCCAAGTGCCGCAAATGGTGGAGATTTAGGTTGGTTTGAGAAAGGTCAAATGGTTCCTGAGTTTGAAAAAGCAGCATTTGATGGAAAAGTTGGAGAAATTTATCCTGAAGTTGTAGAGACACAATTTGGTTACCATATAATATATGTAACAGATAAAAACGAAAAAGAAAACAAGGTAAAAGCAAGTCATATTTTAGTTGCAAGTAAAGTATCAGATGCAACTCTTAATGAAGAATTAAAAGAAGCTCAAGATTTAGCAACTAAAATTTCATCAGGAGAAATGACTTTTAAAGAACTTCCTGATAGTAAATATGCTTATGGAGATGTTTCAAAAAATATAAGTGAAACAGGATATATTCCAGGAATAGGATTTAATAAAGATCTTGCAGATAGTATATACAAAGCTCCACTTCAAAAAGTTGAAGCATTAAAAATAGGAGATACTATATATATAATTCAAAAAGTAAGAGAAAATGAATATAAGTCAGCAGAATTTTCTCAAGTAAAGGATAAAGTAACTGACGATTATTTAAATGAGAAAACAAGCTTAAAACTACAATCACTTTTTGGAGAGTAGTATTATAAAATAAAAAACAGTTTAATCTGGAAATTAAAAAATAATTAATAAAAATATTTATGGAATAAAAATCTGTAATATAAAGTTATTATTTTGTTTGTAATTTAAAGGATAGAATTTCTATCCTTTTTTTTACTAAAATTTCATTTAAAAATTTGATTATTGTAAAAAAATGTACTATACTTAAGAGCGGAAAATTTTTTTGAAAATTTCCGATATAGTATTGGAGAAATAGATGAAATACAGAATGGAAGATATTGACAATTTAATAAATCAGTTAAAGATAGAAGAAGTGGTTGGAGAAGTAGTTGAGCTAAAAAAATCTGGAGCAAACTATAAGGGGCTTTGTCCTTTTCATCAAGATACTACTCCTTCTTTTTCGGTTAGTCCAAGCAAAAATATATGTAAATGTTTTTCATGTGGAGCAGGAGGAAATCCTGTTAAATTCTATTCAGAATATTATAAAGTATCTTTTGAAGAGGCAGCAGAACAATTAGCTGAAAAATATAATATACCATTAAGAGCATATAAAAAAAATAGTAGACAAGAAGAAGAGAACAGCAAATATTATAAAATTATGAATGAGACACATAGATTTTTTCAAGATAAAATTTTTGAAAATGAAGGAAGAGTGGCTCTTGATTATTTAGCTGGAAGAGGGGTAACTCCAAAATTTATAAAAGAAAATGAACTAGGGTATGCTCCAAATGGCTGGAATGACTTGTATGACTATCTTGTAATAAAAGGTTTTGAAAAGGAAGATATAATTGCTTTAGGACTTGTAAAAGATGGAGAAAAAGGAATATATGATGCTTTTAGAAATAGAATAATATTTCCTATATATTCACCTCAAGGAAGTATAATAGCTTTTGGTGGAAGAACTCTTGAAACAAGTAAAGAAGTTCCAAAATATATAAACTCTCCTGATACTCCCATATTTAAAAAAGGAAAAAATTTATATGGAATAAAGGAAAAAGGCAACATTCTTAGAAAAAAGAATTATACACTTCTTATGGAAGGGTATATGGATGTATTATCAGCACATCTTTATGGCTTTGATGTAGCCTTAGCATCATTAGGAACAGCTTTTACCTTAGAGCAAGGACAGCTATTAAAACGTTATACTAACAATGTAATTCTTTCTTTAGATATGGATAAAGCTGGACAGATGGCAACAGAGAAAACAGCTTTTATTTTGAAAAATTTAGGCTTTAATATAAGAGTTTTAAATTTTCAAAATGCTAAAGATCCAGATGAATTTTTGAAAAAATATGGGAAAGAAGAATTTTTAAAATCAGTAAAAAACTCTTTAGAAATTTTTGATTTTTTATATGAGTTATATTCAAAAGAATATGATCTATCAAATATAATGTCAAAGCAAAAATTTATTGAAAGATTTAAAGAATTTTTCCAAAATGTAGAGTCATCTCTTGAAAAAACTCTTTATCTAGATAAATTGTCTAAAGCGATAAATATAGAAAAATCAATACTTCAAAATATACTTATAGACAATAATAATTATAAAGAAATGAAAACTTCAACATATGTTGAAGAAAAAGATTTAAAAAGTAAAAATATAGTAACAAATACTCTAGAAGATATAACTATAGAACTTATATTAGCTGATATAAGTTATTATGAATATTTTAGAGATAAAGATATAGAAGTACCATTGTATAAAAAACTCTTTACTTTTTTAGAAAGTGTTGAAGAAATCGAGAGAAAAGATAATCATGAAAAAATTATAAAAGAATTTATAAATTCAGAGGAGTTATCTTCAGTAGAAAAGGATAAACTTTCTACATTAAACATGTATTCTCTTACTGACTATAGCGATATAAAAAAAAGAGAAAATGATTTGAAAGAAATTTTTGTATCTTGGTTTAGAAAAGAACTTAAAGAAGTTCAGGAAATAAGAGAGAATATAATGGTAAGTATAATGCTTAAGAGAATAGAAGCTGAGCTTTATTTAGATT
>JAHHTB010000178.1 GCA_020024855.1 Fusobacterium sp. | reverse complement strand
AGACTGAAAGGTTTTTAGTTCCCTTTCAGTCTTCAAAGTAATTTAAAAATTAATAATCAAGAGATGATGAATACACAAAATATTTACACTCTCTTCTTATTTTAATAGCTAATTATTTATCAAAATATTTACCTTCGATATCCTCGTAATTTTCTACTATGTACTCAGTATCTTGTACTTTTTTCATATCATATTTAATTTGCTCAGCTATAATAGATACATACTTAGCTAAAACTTCTTGCTTTTCTAATAGTAATTTTTTCTGTTCTTCATCAGTTCCAGTTTTAAATTCAGCACTAGCAATGAAATTATTAAGTCTTTCTAATCTAGCTACCTCTGCTTCATACTCTTCCCTAATGTACTTTAAATTTTTTTCGATTCCCATAATAGTCCTCCTTCAAAATAGAAATATTAATGTTATCTTTTTTAAAGTATACTACTCTCAGTAATTACATATTTATTTTATTATATGTATACTACTGAGTAGATACATATAAAAAAGTCATCATTACTTAATAAAAAGTTATATGACTTAATTTATATTAATTATACTGCATTTTTTCTTAAAAGTAAAGGTTGTTATAAATTATTGAATTTATAGCAACCTTATAATTTAAAGATATAAAAGCATTTATTTTATACAAAAGATTTAGTTTTTTTAAAAGTTATAGATTAAATGTCAAAAAATAATTTAAGAGTATCATCATCTGTTTTTTCTCCAACAAGAGAACCAATAATAAAGATAATGATAGTAAGAATAATAACAGGAACTATAGTATGCATTCCATAGAAATTAACCTTACAAATTACAAAATAAAGATAACTAGTTACTCCAAAAACCATAGAAGCAATAGCACCTGTTGCGTTTGCTCTTTTCCAATATATTCCAAAAATTATTGGACAGAAAAATGCAGCTTCTTGTCCAGCTAATGCAAAAAGATTTATCCAAACAAGAAGGTTAGGAGGATTTAATGCTAATACAAAAACAAGTATTCCAAATCCCAAAGATGTCATAAGAGATAATTTTTTGATTTTTTCAGTACTAGCATTTTTATCTACATAGTGAAGATATAAATCTTTTACAATAGTAGCAGATGTTAGTATAAGGAAAGAATCAACAGTTGACATTATAGCAGCTAGAGGACCACCAATAAATATTCCAGCAAGAATAGGATGAAGATTTTTAAGAGCAAGGATTGGAATTATTTTATCACCAACTTCTATTCCTGGCTCAATAGCTACTCCCATAACTCCAACAAGATGCATTCCAAGCATAAGAATTCCAACAACAGATGTTCCTATAACCATTGCTCTATGCATAGCTTTTGTATCTTTAAACCCCATACATCTTACAGCTGTTGCGGGTAAACCTAATACTCCAATTCCAACAAGAACCCAAAATGACAAGATGAAAGATTTTCCAATATTACCACCAGAAGTTGGAGTAAGAAGTTCAGGGTTAACTTCAGCTACTTTTCTCATAATATTTTCCATTCCATTTCCTTTTTGAAGAATTACAAAGAAAAGAACTCCAGTTGCTACAAGCATTACAAGTCCTTGAACTGCATCAGTAAGAGCAACAGCTCTAAATCCACCAAAAGTTGTGTATGCAATTACAACAATAGCAAAGATAGTAAGTCCTATGTAATAAGGATATCCTGTAACACTTTCAAAAAGTCTTCCACCACCAACAAATTGTGCAACAATAGATCCAATAAAAAATATAAGCATTGTTATAGAGCTTAAAATAACAACTATATCACTTTTATATCTTGCTCTTAAAAGGTCAATGATAGTTACTCCATTAATTTTTCTTGAAATTATTGCCAACTTTTTTCCAAGAATTCCTAAGGTAAGAAAAGCAGTAGGAACTTGAATACAAGCTAAAAGTACCCAACCAAGTCCAAGCTTATATGCAACTCCAGGACCACCAATAAAAGAACTTGCTCCAACATATGTAGCAATTATTGTCATTGCTAAAACAAGTCCTCCCATTTTTCTACTTCCAATATAATATTCTTCAGTAAAATTTATATTTTCACTATATTTTATCTGATTAACTTTATATGCTATTCCTAACATAGTCATAAGGTATAAGATAATTGGTATTAATGTAAGCATTTGTATGTATTTTCCTCCTACTGATCAAGATCCATATCTTTAAAAAATATTTTAACAACTAAAAGAACTAAAACATTTATAATAACAAGTCCAAGTACACAAGAATAAAAGAACCATTCAGGTAATCCTAAAATATACTTAAATTCTTTTACATTTTCACTATCTATATATAGATATGCAAAATAATACCACCATATAAAATAAAATAGATAAAGAGCAACTGTAACAATAGCTTCTTTATTTATTTGTTTTTCTTTTTTCATTTTTCCCTCCAAAATTGTAAAAATGCCGGTATTTTAAATACCAGCATTAATTAATAAAGACTAAATCTTTTGATAACTCAATTAAATCTCTTCAAGAATTTTCTTAGCCATTTCACGAGCAAGAGTTTTAAGTTCTTCTTTGATTTCACTAGTAGGAGCTCCTTTAGCTTCAATAGGTTTTCCAATAACTTCAAGTCCACTTAGAGAATCAGTAAAGTGTTGAATTCCTCTTACTCCACCACCACTCCACATCATATTTCCAAAGATACCTACATATCTATTTTTCAATCCATAATTTTGAAGTTTTTCTAGGATAGGTTGCATTTTTGGATATAATGCATTGTTATGGGCACATGAACCAATAATAAGTCCTTTGTATTTCCAGATATCACTCATAATGAAAGATGAGTCTGTTTTAGAAACATCATATACTTTAATTTCTTTTAATCCTTGTTGAGAAAGTTCTCTGGCTATCATGTTAGCCATAATTTCTGTATTTCCATACATAGAAGCATACATTATAACCACACCTTTTTTCTCAGGAATAAATTGAGCCCAATCAGCATAATATTTTATAACTCTATTGATATCTTTTCTCCATAAAATTCCATGAGAAGGACAAATGTATTTTATTTCTAATCCACCAAGTTTTTTAATTGCATTTATGACTTGAGGTCCATATTTTCCAACAATATTAGCATAATATCTTCTCATTTCTCCTTTGTAGAAATCAAAGTTAACTTCATCATCCCACATTCCACCATCAAGAGTTCCAAAACTTCCAAATGCATCATTTGAGAATAAAACTTTTTCAGTGATATCATAAGTTACCATTGATTCTGGCCAGTGTACCATTGGTACCATAGCAAAAGTAAGTTTGTGTGTTCCTAAGTCAAGAATATCTCCTTCTTTTATAGGCTTAAATGAAGCTTCAGGAAAAGAAGGATAGAATGCTTTTATCATTTGTAATGTTTTAACATTTCCTATTATAGTGATTTCAGGGTAAGCTCTTAAAATTTCTTCCATAGAACCAGAGTGATCAGGCTCCATATGGTTTACTACTAAATAGTCTATATTTTTATTTCCGATAATAGCAGTAATTTTGTTTAAGAAAGTTCCACTTTGTCTTACTTCAACTGTATCTATTAGACAAACTTTCTCATCATTAATTAGGTATGAGTTATAAGCAACACCAAAAGGTAAAGGTAAATAATTTTCAAATCTTTCAGTTTTTCTATCATTAACTCCAACCCAATAAATATCATTTCCTATTGCAGCGCAACAATACATATTTTTTCCTCCAAATCTTTTATTAAATTAAAAATTGTTTCAGCTTACTTTACATATATTCGACTTTATTTTATATTATTTTTTATGATAATTCAAGAAAAAATTTTGTTATATATATTAGCTATAAAAGATTTTCTATAATTAAATACAAAATTTGTAGTTTAATTTTTAAAAATACAATTATTTAAAAATTTTTTTGAATATAAAAAAGCC
>JAHHTB010000177.1 GCA_020024855.1 Fusobacterium sp. | reverse complement strand
TATGGATTTTACAACAAGAAGAAGTATAAGAAAGTATAAAGATATGCCAGTTGAAAAGGAAAAAATTGATGAGTTATTAAAGGCTGGACTTCTTGCACCAACAGGAAGAAATTCTCGTCCTTGTGAATTTATAGTTATTGATGATAAGGAACTTATAAAAGAAGTGGGAGAACTTAGAGAGCATGGCTCTTCATTTGTAAAAGATGCACCACTTGTAATAGGTGTAATGGGAGAAATTGGAAAATCAACAACACTTCTTGCAGATTGTTCAATAGCTGGGTTTGCTATTCAAGTAAAAGCACATGAACTTGGACTTGGTAGTTGTTGGGTTCATGTAAATGAAAGAAAAACTGCTGATGGTAGAACTTCTGAAGAATACTTTAGAGAAAAAGTTGGAGCACCAGATAATTTAATGGTTATGTGCCTAATAGTTATAGGTTATCCAAATGAAGAAAAACCTTTCTACACAGAAAAAGACATAAATTTAAACAAAGTTTCTTATAATAAGTATGGAAATAGATAGATTTTAATTATAAATTACAGATTATAAAAAATAATAAAATTTAATAAAAAAAGAGTAGCCTAGAATATTTAGGCTACTTTTTTATATTATTCTTCTATTATAAATTGTCCCATCATTCCCATTTCTTCATGCTCTAATATATGGCAATGATATACAGTTATTCCATCAGTTTTATACTCAACCAAGATTTTTATATTTTCTCCTGGATTAATATTTACAGTATCTTTATAACCTTGTTCATTAAGAGGTGGAACTTCTCCATTTCTTTCAATAACTCTAAATTGAGCACCATGAACATGGAATGGGTGAGGCATATCCATCATTCCCTCGTTATTTGTAATATTCCATATCTCTTTTGTTCCTTTTTTTACTTCAAAATCTAATCTATCCATATCAAATTCAGAACCATTTATTAAATTTGATTTTGAATTAGTCTTTAAAACAAAGTTTCTTGTATTTAATTTATCTAAATCTTTTTCTACTTCACTAACCTTAACTAAAGTTTTAGGTATAATATTAAGTGTTCTTTCTTTTGTCTTTCTAAGCTCTAAAGCTTTTGTTCCATTTATATATAAATATTCTTTATCATTAAAATCTTTACTACTTACTAATAACTCTGCTCTCTCTCCCGGAGATAATTTTAATTCTTTTAATTCTACTGGAGCATTTAAAAATCCACCATCACTAGCAATCTGATAAAATTCTTTTCCATCTAAATCTATATTAAAGTTTGTTGCATTACTTCCATTCACTAATCTTAATCTTGTTACACCATTTTGTATATCTAAGTATGGAGAGATAATTCCATTTATCATTAAGTATCCACCAGATTTTCCATGAATTTTCTCCATATGTGTAGTTTTATACTCTAATTCTCCCTCTGCTGAAAGTTTTTTATCTTGAATTATTAGAGGGAAATCATTAACCCCATACTCTTTTGGAATATTTAAGTTTTTACTTTCTTCATCTTCTAAATATATTAAACCTGCAAGACCTTTATATACTTGACTTGCTGTTTTATGCATTGTATGTGGGTGGAACCAAAGAGTTGATGAAGGTTGATTTAAAGTAAATTCAACACTCTTTTCTTCTTCTGGTAAAATATCAGAATTATGTACCCCATCTACATTTTGTGAAACAATAGCCCCATGCCAATGTACTGTTGTTTCCTCTAAAAGATTATTTTTTATATTAATTTTTGTTCTTTCTTTAGCATTTAAAGAAAGTATTGGACCAAGTAGAGAGCCATTATACCCATATGTTTCTGTTTTCTTTCCATCTAAAAATTCAAACTCTCCAATAGTTGTTTCTATATTAAAATTTCTCACTCCATTTATTACCTCTCCCTTAAGAACAGGTGGTAAAAGTAATTTCTTATTAAAAGCAAATTTTTCATTTTCATAAAAGTTCGTGTTATGTGAATGATATCTCATATCATCTATTTTATGAGAACTTTGCTTTACTTTCATCTTATTCTCATTATTTGCATATAAGGTGTAGCCTAATGCTCCTAATATTAATGACACTATAACTAACTTCTTCATAATCTCTTTATTTTCTCCCTATTTATCTTATAAGTTAAATTTGTTTCTATATTATTCTTCCAGCTACATATGAACCACACACTAATATCATCATTCCAAATAGAAATTCTAGTGCATAATTTTCATTTTTGTATTTAAATCTTCTTATAGATAGAATAGCAAAACATAAGATTAAAACTACTAAAAATATCATATAATTCTCTAAACTCCTTTCCCCTCTTAAACACTGTAGGTTTTTGTTTTGTACAAGAGAATTATATTAAAGTTTTGTTACACCAATATGTCATACATTACTATTTATATATTTTAAAAAATTTTTAAATAAATATATAAAAAAGAGCCA
The DNA here is from genome assembly GCA_020024855.1 of Fusobacterium sp. Classification (GTDB taxonomy): domain Bacteria; phylum Fusobacteriota; class Fusobacteriia; order Fusobacteriales; family Fusobacteriaceae; genus Fusobacterium_B. Next base: position 1,481 of record JAHHTB010000177.1, on the reverse strand, counting down.
CATATTTTTATGTAACTCTTTCTAGTTCTTACTGCCTATTTAGTTTTTTTACTGCACGGAAAAGTTCTCTGTTATTCTCTAGTTTACTAAACTTACTTAAAAACCAATTAAGTTTGTCCTCATCTATATTTAACTCCTCCATTATATACTGTTCTAATTTAGCTATTTCTCCTGGAAGAAGTTTAGTTTTTGTAGAGTTATTAATCTCCTCTATAGTTTTATCCCCTTGAAGATATGCTATAATTTTTTTCCAGTTATCTAATAAATCTATCTTTCTCACTAACATAACAAGAGTGTAGTTTAATTCTGGTACTTTATCAAATCCCTTTCTTTTTAGAAAAGTTTTAATTTCATCACCAGATTTTAAAGTATCATAAAGTATCTCTCCAGCCTTTTTAGTATTCATTATCTTAGGCATTTTAGAAGTTCTTCCTCTACTTCTTAAATATTTTGACATTGGTATAACTTTACTTTCATGGTAAAATTCCATTGCAAACTCATTAAAAGTCATACCTTGAGGAATAGTTCCCTCTTCTATATAGCTTATATATTCATCAACTTTATTAAAATCAACCATTTGTATCTCCCCTTTTCAGTATCATTATATAAATTATACCTTATTAAAAGTAAATTCACAACCAATTTATTACTTACTTTAGGAATATATGATATAATCTTACTAGATAATGAAAGGAGATTTTTTATAATGAGATTAGATAAATATTTAGTTGAGTGTGGGATTGGAAGTAGAAAAGAAGTTAAAAAAATAATTGATAGCAGAGGGATAACTGTTAATGAAAAGGTTATTTTATCTCCAAAGGAAAATATAGATGAAGAAAATGATGTAGTAAAATATAAAGATGAAGTTATAAAATATAAGAAATTTAGATACTATATTCTAAATAAAAAAGGGGGATATATAACGGCAGTTGATGACCCAAGAGATAAGACAGTAATGGATTTACTACCAGAGTGGGTAATAAGAAAAGACCTTGCTCCAGTAGGAAGATTAGATAAGGATACAGAGGGACTTCTTCTTCTTACTAATGACGGACAACTTAATCACAGACTTCTTTCTCCAAAAAGACATGTGGATAAAACTTATTATGCTGAACTTTTAGAAGATATTTCAGAAGATGATTTAGAAAATTTAAGAAAAGGTGTTGATATCGGTGGATATATAACAATGCCAGCAGAGGCAAAAAAAATTGACTCTAAGAAAATACATCTTACTATTAAAGAGGGTAAATTCCATCAAGTTAAAAAAATGCTAGAGGCAGTTAATAATAAGGTTGTATATTTAAAAAGAATTTCTTTTGGAAAACTTACTCTTTCTGATATGGAGCTAGGAGAGGTAAGAGAGATAAATATAGAGGATATTATATAAAAAATTAAAGGCAAGAGTTTGTAATCTTGCCTTTTTGATTATTCTATAAGAAAAATGGTAATACAGATAGTTGATAAATTACTTCTTCTGGAAG
>JAHHTB010000176.1 GCA_020024855.1 Fusobacterium sp. | reverse complement strand
ATTATTTTAAATAAAAAATACCTTTCAATTTTTAATAATCAAAAGGTATTTTCATAAATTTTTTATCTATTTACATACTTGCTAAAGCATTATTTAAATCAGCTATTAAATCATTTGGATTTTCTAATCCAACAGAAATTCTGATAACTCCAAGAGATAATCCTGTTGCTTTAAATTGTTCTGGAGTCATTTCTTTTAAATAAGCTATTGCAGGAGCATGTACAAGAGATTCATGCCCTCCCCAACTTACACCTATGCTAAATAAATCTAATGTATTTACAAAGTTTTTAAGTTCCTGAACATCATCTGTATCAATAACAAAACTCATAAGTCCACTATATCCTGTCATTTGTTTCTTACCTAACTCATATTGAGGGAAAGATTTTAATCCTGGATAATTTACTTTCTTTATTTTTGGATGTTTTTCTAAAAATTCAGCAACCATCATAGCATTTCTTTGATGTCTTTCCATTCTCATTGGTAAAGTTCTTAAGCTTCTCATTAAAAGCCATGCTTCAAATGGAGCCATTTTTGCACCATATAATATATATTCATTTTGGAATATAGAATCTATAAGTTCTGCTTTTCCAATAACAACCCCTGCAATAATATCACTATGCCCTCCAAGATATTTTGAACAAGAATGAACTTCTAAATCCACACCCATTTCAAGAGGTCTTTGATAAAGAGGAGTAGCCCATGTGTTATCAATAACTGTTTTGATATTATGCTCTTTTGCTATTTTACAAATTTCAGTTATATCTTGCATAGAAAATACAGCAGAAGATGGACTTTCAAGATAAATAAGAGAAGTATTTTCTTTTATTGCATCTCTAAATTCTTCAACAGATTCACCACTTACAAAAGTAATTTCTATATTAAATTTATTTTTTAAATATACATCTAGTAAATTTAATGCTGGTCCATAAATATTTTTTAATGTAATCACATGACACCCTGTATAAACACAACTCATTATAGCACTTGAAATTGCCCCCATACCAGATGCAAATAATCTTGCTTTTTCTCCTCCTGCTAACTTTGCAATTTTCTTTTCAACCATACTTACAGAGGGATTATTTCCTCTTGTATATATAGAGTTGTTTATAGGATCAGAAAAGGCAGCATCTATTGCATCCCAATCTTCAAAAGTAAATAATGTGTTTTGATAAATAGGTGGTACAACAGCCCCATTATGTTTTTCTCTTTCTTCACCATAATGAGCTATTATTGTTTCAATATTTTTATAGTCTTTTTTCATTTCAGTATCTCCTTTTTAAATATTATCAATTTCTAATTTATTTATGTCCTCTTTTATATTTTCTAAATCACTTAATTCTATCTTAGAATTTATTTTTTTAGCTAAACGATATTGAAGAATAAAATAAATTCCAATACCTAATATATTAAAGAAACTCCATTTTGTATATTCTAAAGTAGGTACACCTAAAGTTGAAGCCATATATATTGCTGTTACGTGCCAAGGTAACATACATTCTAATAAAGTCATACTATTTTCCATTGTTCTTGATAAAACATTAAGAGGTATATTTTTTTGTTTAAAACTTTCTTTAAATAATTGCCCTGTTGTCATAATAGAAAACTGTCCATTTCCTGTTATTCCATTTATAGTTGCTCCTGCAAAGAAAGTAACAACTATAAGACTATAAGCTCCTTTTATTAATTTGCTCATTTGCTCTATAACTCTATCAAGACATCCAGAAACTTCCATAAAAGAACCAAATGGCATAGCAAGGAAACAGAATAAAACTGAACCTCCCATCATTGAAACAAATCCTCCTCTATTAAGAAGATTTAATATTCTTGGAGAAAAATCTGTAACAACAGCTCCTGTAACTTCTGCCATACTAACATTAAAACCAGATATTAATGCTACAGCTGCATCTGAGAATAAAAATCCATTACTAAAACTTCCTACAAACATAGCTACTACTGAAGAACCTAGCATTAATAATAATGCTGGAGCTCCAAAATATCCTCCTATAAATACAATAGCTGGTGGTATAAGCATAAATATATTAAAATTATAAATAGATTCTAAATCTGATAGTATCTTTAAAACAGAGTCAGATACTTCTAGATTACCATTATAAAAATAAACTCCTGCAAATGTAAAGCCAATTATGGAAATAAGAGCACTTAAAGTAACATTAGGAAGCATTCCTCTTACATGCTCATAAACAGTAACTTCTGATGCCATTGCACTAAGATTTGTAGTATCAGAAACAGGTGAAACTTTATCACCAAAAAATGCTCCTGAAATAATTGCACCAGCTACAAGTGGAAGAGGAACTCCCATTGCTCCTGCAATTCCCATAAAAGCTACACCTGATGTTGCAGCAGATCCCCAAGAAGTACCAGTAAAAGTAGATACAATTGCTGTTACTATAAAAGCTGTTACTACAACAAATTTAGGATGTAAAAATTTTATCCCATAATAAATCATCATTGGCACAGTTCCACTATACATCCATGTTCCTACAATACCTCCAACAGCTATAAGTATTAATATTGCTGGAAATGCTTTTGTAAATTTTTTAGTATATGCCTCAAGCAATTCTTCCCAAGTATACCCAACACTTAATGCAATAAGCCCAGCTACTAAAGAAGCTAACAAAAGTATAAATTCAAGTTTAATGTTTAACAATATATTTCCTACAAAAACCATTAAGGCCATAAAAATAAGTGGTAAAAATGCAACCATTGTTGTGACTTTTTTCTTTTCCATATTAATTCCTCCATTTTTATCATTTTGGTCTAATAATTAATTTCGGTTCTAATTCAATATTAAAAATTTTCTCTATAGGTATTTCTTTTTTTATTTTTTTTAAAAGAACTTCTACTGCAATTTCAACCATCTGTCCCATAGGTTGTTCAATACTTGAAATCTCTAATGTGTCTGCTACAAGTGTATTGTCAAAACCAACTATCACTTTTTCATAAAGATTAATATTAAATTTTCTTGTTTCTTTAATTACAGCAAGAGCAATTTCATCACTAGACATAAAGAAAGCTTCACACCCTCTATCTAATTTCTCTACAATAAATTTCAATTTTTTCTTAAATCCTTTTTCAATTGTAAAAAGTAAATTAGATTCTTCAGAATTTATAGTTTTTTCTTTATTTATTTCACTTAAAAATCCTTTTAACTTATCTGAATTTATTTCTCCAATATATCCAACTTTTGAATATCCTTTTTCTTTAAAAAATTTTGCTACTTCAACACCAGCATTAAATAAAGATGTATAAAAGCTATCTGCCCAAGTGACTTTTTCATTAAGAACTACAAAAGGAATTTGACTATCTTTAGCTAATTTTAAGTTTCTTACAGAAACAGGAGCTATAATAAGTCCATCTATTTTTCTTGTAATTAATTCCTTTAAATGTTGTCTTTCTATTTTTTCATCTTTTTCACTATTCATTACAATAACTGTATATCCTTTATCTCTAGCTTGTTTTTCTACATATTTAACCATTTCAAGATAATAAGGGTTATCAAATCCTGTAGAAAGAAAACCTAATATTTTTGAACTTTCCCCTCTCATAATTCTTGCATTAATATCAGGCATAAAATTAGTATCATTTATACATTTTAAAACTTTTTGGCGGACTTCTTCTTTTACATTAGGATGTCCACTTATAACTCTTGATACAGTAGATTGAGATACATTAGCTAAAATACCAATATCTTTCATAGTTAACTTTTTCATGAAAATTTTCTCCTTGTTGCATACGTATGCAAAAACGTTTTTCAGGAAAGAGTATCAAAAAAAATATCTATTGTCAAGTTATTTTTTAAAATTTTTTATTCTTTTATAGAAAATATAGATTTAAATCAATACATTTTATAAAATATATAGAAGTTAATCCTTTTTATAATAAAATTTTTTCTTTACC
>JAHHTB010000175.1 GCA_020024855.1 Fusobacterium sp. | reverse complement strand
ATTGTTTCTGGTTTTAGTTTTACTAATAAGTTAAATATAAGTTTTGGAAATTTTATTAATATTATTTTTTTATTATTTTCTTTTGCCAATTTTTCAACTACTTCTTTTATTGAAACGTCTTTCTCATCCTTTGGAATAATTACTCCTAGAATTTCATTTTCTATTATTTCATCTGTTACTTCTAAAAGTCTATTTATACCTACCATTGTTCTCTTATTAGCATAATTAAAAGGTAAAACCGGAAACATTTTTACTAATTTTTCTAGTCTTTTTATGTTACCAGGGCAATTCTTTCCATACACTATAGGAGGTCTTAAGATAGAAATTCTAAAATTTTCATTTTCTATATTTCTTAGAATTTTTTCTGCTTCCCATTTGCTTTCTGCATAAGGAGTTTTAGGATTTGCTCGAGAGTCTTTTGTTAAAATTAAATCTTTTTCTATTTTTCCATGTGTCCCATAAATTCCAACTGTACTATAAAATATAAAATGTTTTATTCCATGTTTTTTACTTTCTTCTGCCATCCTTTTAGTTAATTCTGTATTTACCTCAAAAAACTTCTCTCTTGGTGCTCCATTCATTTGATGGACAAGAGCCGCAAGATGAAGTACGCAGTCTACATTTGTAAAATCTAACTCTTCAGGTTTAGTTTTTATTAAATCTACAGGAATAATATTATATTTATCTTTATATTTTTCTATGAAGTTGCTTCCTATAAAGCCACTTGCTCCTGTTATCATTAGTGTTTTCATTTTTTCACCTTGTTAGTATATTTTTTTATCTTTATATCTTTCTTCTCCTAAAAGAACAACTCCTACTGTTCTTATTAAAATTTTCAAATCAAGAATGAGACTAAAATGCTCCACATAATAAACATCTAGTTTATATCTTTCCTCTAACGGAAGATAAATATTACCACAAACTTGAGCTAGTCCTGTCATTCCAGGAAGAACATTTAATCTTTTTGATATTTCTTTATCATAATCTTTTAATGAAGCTATTCTTTCTGGTCTTGGTCCTATTAAACTCATATCACCTTTTAATACATTTATTATTTGTGGCATTTCATCTATTTTTAATCTTCTTAAAACTTTTCCAACTTTAGTTACTCTGACATCATCTTTCATAACTTCTTTACCTTTAATCATTACTTCTGAACCTAAATTCATTGTTCTAAATTTATAAATTTTAAAGATCTTTCCTTTTAAACCTGGTCTATCTTGAAAGAAAAAAACAGGACCTTTAGAATCTAATTTAATTAATATCGCTGTTAACAATCCAAAAGGAAATAAAATTATCAATATTATTAAAGAAACAAATATATCAAATATTCTTTTTATAAATTTTTGCATTTTATACCTCTATATTTTCTATTTCATAATCTATTGGTAATAAATAACCATTTTTTAATTTAATTGCTCTCTCTTGATAGTCTTTCGTTATTTGAGAACTCCAAATTATTACTTTTTCTTTTCCTTTAATATAAAAAGCTCCTGGATATGGATGAGTTACCGCTCTTACCAATCTTTCAGCTTCTTCTATAGTCATTTCTTCCATTATTTCACCATCTTCAGGCTTACGACCTTCCCAATAAGTAGCTTTCTCTTCATCTTGTTTTTTTAAATTTAATTTATCTTCTATTATTTCTTTCCAATATTTTTCTATTAACTTTATATGTGTTTTATCTACTTCATCATATAGTTCTGAAGCTGTTGTATTTTGTGATAAAGGTATTTCTATTTGTCCTAAAATTTCACCAGTATCAACACCTTCATTTAGTTTAAACATTGTTACTCCTGTTTTATCTAATCCTTTTATTATTGCCCAAGGAATACTTGCTCTTCCTCTTCCTAATGGTAGCAATGTAGGATGCATTCCAATACATCCTTTTTTAGGAGTTTTTAACAATTCTTCTTTTGCTATTTGCGACCAACCTATGATAAAAAGCCAATCTATTTCATATTTTTTTAATGCTTCTATAACTTCAGAATCATTGACATTATTTATTTTTAATAAAGGAATTTGATTCTTTTCTGAAATATTATCTAAATATATTCTTCCTGATTTATTTTTAGCTTTTTCATCTTTTAATGTAATTAATAAATCTAGTTTTCCTCCCAAATCTAGAATCTTTTCTATACAACTTTTCCCTAATTGTACACATGTTACAAATGCTAGTTTCATATTATCTCCCCTTTAAATACCTCTTTTAAAAATACATTCAAAAGCTTCTGCATAATTACATCCAGCTTGACATCCACGATATGTTGCTAATCCTTTAAGAGCTTCTTTACTTCTAGGATGAGGATAATCTCTCATTACTCCTTTATATTTAGATAATGCTTCTAATTTTTTTTCTAATCCCTCCAATCCTATTTCAATAAAATAATTTGGGGTAAAACGATTTGCTGATGAATCAAAAGACCATTCAGTTGATGAAAGAACTTCCATAAATAGAAATTCTTTAAGAGATACTATATCTGATCTTCTTTGAAACAAACGAGCTGCTGCTTGAGCAGCATAAGAAGTCATTACATGATCATTATTTGTATCTGAAGGATGATGAGTTATTAGTACTTCAGCTTTAAAATCTTCTATACATTTTTCTATAAATTGTACTAATTCAAGATGAGGAACTGTATTCATTTTTATATTTGGAAAATCTGCTGTATAAATTTTATCTACACCTAAAACTTTCATACTTTCCTCTTGATCTTCTGATAAAGTAGCGGAAATATTGGTACGAGCTGCTGCATGATTTGCCATAGTAACTACCGCTACTTTATGTCCTTGCTTTTTTAATTTATACATTGTTGCTCCTGCTCCTAATACTTCATCATCTGGATGAGCAACTACTATTAAATAATTCATTTCTATCTCTCCTATGTAACAATTAATTATTTTACTAGCTATATTTAACTTCCTTATATGACACAACTAACTCTTTCATAACTTCCTTTATTTCATCAATATTTGGGTTATGAGTACATTCTTCTAATTTATCAAAATGTTTAGTTATATCCACTTCTCCATCTTCTATCTTTGTAATAAATATCTTCTTATTTTCTGTTTTTATCGCAGAATTTACATCATAAAGAAGTTCTTCATAAAGTTTTTCTCCTGGTCTAAGTCCTACTATATCTATTCCTATATCTGCATTTGATAGTTTTATCATACTCATTGCAAGGTCATAGATTCTTACAGGTTTTCCCATATCTAGAATAAATATTTCTCCACCTTTTCCTATTGCTCCTGCTTCTATTACAAGTTGAGCTGCTTCTGGTATTGTCATAAAATACCTTGTTATATCTTTATGAGTAACTGTTAAATTTTTTCCTTCTGAAATTAATTTTTTAAATATTGGTATAACTGAACCATTACTTCCTAATACATTTCCAAATCTTACTGCCATATATTTTGTATTTTTTGCTACTTTATTCATATGTTCTATTACTAGTTCACAAGCTCTTTTACTTGCTCCCATAAGATTTGTTGGATTTACTGCTTTATCTGTAGAAATTAAAACCATTCTTTCTACTCCATATTTATCTGCGCACTCTGCAACTTTCTTAGTACCAAATATATTATTTTTTATCGCTTCTTCTGGATTATGCTCCATAAGTGGTACATGTTTATGCGCTGCTGCATGGAATACTACATTGGGTCTATATTTATTAAAAAGAAACTCTAATTTTTCTTTTTCCCTTATATTACATATCTCTGTTATTAAATCTAAATTAGGATATATTCTTTTAAGTTCAAGTGATAAAAAATATGTATCATTTTCATTTACATCAAGAACTACGAGTTTTTTAGGATTAAATTTTGATATTTGTCTTGCAAGTTCTGAACCAATACTTCCAGCTCCACCTGTTACAAATATTACTTTTCCTTCAATAAGTCCTCTTATACTTCCATCATTAATTACAATTTCATCCCTT
>JAHHTB010000174.1 GCA_020024855.1 Fusobacterium sp. | reverse complement strand
ATTTTCTTCAATTGTATAATAAAAATCTTTACAATTATTTAAACCTTTTTATATTTACCTTTGTAATTCTATTGCTTTTTTTTTTAATTTCTCATATAATAAAATGATGAATATAATTATTTAGGAGGTTTAAGTGTTACAAAAATTTAAAAGAAACTTTTCTATTATTGCACATATAGATCATGGAAAATCTACTATTGCTGACAGACTTCTTGAAGCTACTCATACTGTTGCTGAAAGGGATATGAAAGCTCAACTTCTTGATTCTATGGAACTTGAAAGAGAAAAAGGAATAACAATAAAAGCTCAAGCAGTTACTCTTTATTATGATGCTAAAGATGGAAATCGTTATGAACTTAATCTTATAGATACTCCTGGACACGTTGACTTTATTTACGAAGTTTCAAGATCTCTTTCTGCATGTGAAGGAGCTCTTCTTGTTGTAGATGCTGCTCAAGGTGTTGAGGCACAAACTCTTGCAAACGTTTATCTAGCACTTGAAAATGATTTAGATTTAATTCCTGTAATTAATAAAATTGACTTACCTGCTGCTGAACCTGAAAGAGTAAAAGAGGAAATTGAAAATGTTATAGGGCTTCCTGCTGATGACGCAGTTCTTACATCTGCTAAAATAAATCTTGGTATAGAAGATCTTTTAGAAGCTATAGTTGAAAGAATTCCTGCTCCTTCTTATGATGAAGAAGCTCCTCTTAGAGCTCTTATATTTGATTCTAAATTTGATGATTATAGAGGTGTTATAACTTACATAAAAGTTGAAGATGGAGCTATTCGTAAAGGAGATAAAATTAAAATTTGGTCAACTGGAAGAGAAGCTGAAATTCTTGAGTGTGGTATCTTCTCTCCAAATATGAAAGCTACTGGAGAACTTACTTCTGGTTCTGTTGGATATATTATAACTGGATTAAAAACTATTAAAGACTCAAGAGTTGGAGATACAATAACTCATGTAAGTAGACCTTGTGAAGAACCTCTTCAAGGATTTAGACCTGCACAGTCAATGGTTTTTGCTGGAATTTATCCTATATCTACTGATGATTATGGAGCTCTTAGAGAGTCCCTTGAAAAACTTCAACTTAATGATGCTTCACTAAATTTTGTTCCTGAAACATCTCTTGCTTTAGGATTTGGATTTAGATGTGGTTTCCTTGGACTTTTACATATGGAGATTATAGTTGAAAGATTAAGAAGAGAATATAATATTGATCTTCTTTCAACTGCACCTTCAGTTGAATACAGAATAACTATGGAAGGAAAACCTACTTATGTTATTGATAACCCTTGTGATTTCCCTGAAAGTGGAAAAGGAAAATTCATAATAGAAGAACCATATATAAAGGGAAATATAATTGTTCCTAAAGATTATGTTGGTGGAGTGATGGAACTTTGTCAAGAAAAACGTGGAACATATATAGGAATGAACTACATAGATGACAATAGAACTATGCTTACTTATGAACTACCACTTGCAGAAATAGTTTTAGATTTTTATGATAAATTAAAATCTAGAACAAGAGGATATGCTTCATTTGAATATGAACTTATAGATTACAGACCTGGAGAATTAATCAAAGTAGATATTCTTGTTTCTGGTACTGTTGTTGATGCATTCTCATTTATTTCTCATAAAGACAATGCTGTTTCAAAAGGAAGAGCTATTTGTGAAAAACTAAAAGAAGTAATTCCTAGACAACAATTTGAAATTCCTATTCAAGCTGCTCTTGGAGCAAAAATTATAGCTAGAGAAACTATCAAAGCATATAGAAAGAACGTTATTGCTAAATGTTATGGTGGAGATATAACAAGAAAGAAAAAACTTCTTGAAAAACAAAAAGCTGGTAAAAAGAGAATGAAACAAATAGGAAATGTTGAAATTCCTCAAGAGGCTTTTGTATCAGTATTAAAATTAAATGATAATTAAAAAGAAACAGCTTAGGCTGTTTCTTTTTATAAAGTCAATCTTCAAATTTTATCCCTTTATATTTTACTTTCTTTATGATAAAATTATATTCAGGGATTGCTAAACACACGGAGAGGGTATAAACTTATATTCTCCTAAAACAAATAAAGTTTAAGGATGTGGTAGTTTGAATATTACTTTTTTTAAAGGAATTATAACAGGAATTATTCTATCTCTTCCATTTGGTCCTGTAGGATTATACTGCATGGAAAAGACTTTAATCGAAGGAAAAAAAGATGGTTTTTCTACAGCTCTTGGAATGATCACTTCTGATGTTGTTTATGGGTTAATCGCTTTTTTCTTTATTAATCAAGCCGAAGAATTTATTTTAAGATATGAATTCTTTTTTAAAGCATTAGTTGGTTTATGTCTTATTATTTTAGGAATAAAAAAACTAAGAACTCCAGTTGTTATTAAAAAACCAACAAAAATAAATGAGTATAATATTCAAAATTATTTTTCAGGTTTCTTCCTATCAATTATAAATGTAACAGGGATAATTACAATAATTTTTATTTATACTCTTTTAAGTGTAGTTGGTAGTGCTAATAATTACATTTTTTTAGCTGCTGGAATAGCAACTGCTGGTATTATCTCTTGGACTATAAATGTTCAAGTGCTTACTTATTTTAAAAAATTTATTACAGATGATTTATTAATAAAATTATCTAAACTATCAAGTTTTATTATTCTTACCTTTGGAATAATATCTCTTGGATATATTGTTGTTAACTTAATTTAAGGAGTAAGGATGTTTGATATTAACAATTTTAAGGAATTATTAGAATATAAAAAAGAAAATGAAAATATTACAATAGCTGTTGCTATGAGTGGAGGAGTTGATAGCTCTGTAACAGCATATATTTTAAAAAAACAAGGATATAAAGTTTTTGGTATCACTATGATTACTTGTGAAGCTGGAGTAGATGCAGATGCTAAAAAAGTTTGTGATGATCTTCAAATTGAGCATTATGTTTTAGATCTTACAAAGTCTTTTGGTGATAAAGTTATTAATTATTTTGTGTCTGAATATGAACATGGAAGAACTCCTAATCCATGTATGTTATGTAATAGACATATAAAGATGGGAGCTTTAATTGATTTTGCTCTTGAAAAAGGTGCTAACTTCATTGCAACAGGACATTATAGTAATATAGAAAATGGTGTCTTAAAAGTTGGACACGATTTAAGTAAAGATCAAGCCTATTTCCTTTCTCAAGTGAATAAAGAAAAATTAAAATATGTAATATTCCCACTTGGTGAAATTGAAAAAACTGATGTTAGAGAAATTGGAAAATATCTTGGTGTAAGAGTTTATGCAAAAAAAGATTCTCAAGAAATCTGTTTTGTTGAAGATGGTAAATTAAAAGAATTTCTTATAGAAAAAACAAATGGTAAAATTGCAAAAGAAGGAAATATTATTGATACAGATGGTAAAATTCTTGGAAAACATCAAGGTTTAGCTTTCTATACAATAGGACAGAGAAAAGGACTTGGAATTTCTTCTGAAAAACCAATCTATGTTCTTGAACTTGATGAAAAAACAAATTCTATCATTATGGGAAGTAATGAAGAACTATTTAAAGATTCTCTTTTTGCAAATGATATTAACCTTTTAAAAGTATCTTCTATTAATGAACTTGATGGAATGGAATGTTTTGCTAAAACAAGATCAAGAGATAAATTCCATCCTTGTAAAATTTCTGTATTATCAGAAGATGAAATGAAAGTTTCTTTTATAGGAGATAAAGTAAGAGCTATTACTCCAGGACAAGGTGTTGTTCTTTATGATAACAATTACGAAGTTATTGCTAGTGGTTTTATAAAATAAAAAATTTTTAATGATATTGAGGTTTGACTTCAATATCATTTTTATTTTTTGAATAATAAATATATAAAATAAATGTTAACTTTATTTTTATAAAATTTTTCTTTATTTTTTTCTTAAAAAAATTCATTTCTAAAAAAT